>NZ_CP073745.1:0-247500 GCF_024397975.1 Bacterioplanoides sp. SCSIO 12839 | reverse complement strand
CAAGGGCTATGGATTACAGCAAGCACATCAATAACCGCATGGTTTTGTAAGCGATAAGACATTGCCGTTTGCATTGGGTACACTTGCCCCGCGTGATTATATTGAAGGACATTCAGTTACATGGCTCTGCCCGGACGTTTGCAGTATTTCCCGATAAGCCACCTTGCCGGGGCATTGGGCTTATTTCTATTAGTGTTGTTTGTGGTTTTCTGGCCCAGCGATTCACCACAACACGATCAGGAACACTCCCAGACATCTCACCAGCAACAAACCCGAATTGTGATCGATATACCGGAGAAAAAACCGGAAGTCGCTCCTAAACCTCAGGAAGTCTGGTCCGAAGCCGAAGTACGCCCGGGTGAAAACCTGTCTCTACTATTTGACCGTTTTAAGCTGAGTGCGGTAGACGTACTGGAAATTGCTGCTGCCGCGCCGAAACAAGCGTTACGCCTGCAACCCAAACAAAAGCTGCGCTGGGTAAGCTCTGGCGACAACCGTATTCAGAAGTTTGAGATGGTGCTCTCTCCACTCGCCCGCCACAGCCTGGTGCGTGATGCCCAAGGCAAACTGCAATACGAACTGGTTGAGCGCAATGCCGACTACCGCCCACGGTTTGCCAGCGCGACGATCAACAACTCGCTGTTTTATGACGGCGGTAAAGCCGGTGTACCCGAGCAGGTATTAATTGAATTGGCCGGTATCTACGGCTGGGACATCGACTTTGCTCTGGATATTCGCCAGGGCGATACCTTCAGCCTAATTTACGAAGAGATCTATCTTGATGGTGAAAAAATTGGTAACGGCGACATTCTGATTGCCCGCTTCGAGAATCGTGGCCGCGAACTGACCGCCATCCGTTATGAAGACAACAAAGGCAACGCCAATTACTACACCCCGAAAGGCCTGAGTATGCGCAAAGAATTTTTGCGTAACCCCATCGACTTTGCCCGCATCAGCTCACGCTTTAATCTGCGTCGTAAACATCCGGTATTAAATAAGATTCGCGCCCACAAAGGCACCGACTACGCTGCGGCACGAGGCACCCCCATCAAAGCCGCTGGTGACGGCAAGGTAACCTTTGCCGGACGTAAAGGTGGTTTTGGTAATTGTGTGATTATTCAACATGGTGCTCGTTATCAGACTCTGTATGCACACCTGAGTAAATTTGGCCGTGGTGTACGTAAAGGTCGCCGGGTCAAACAAAGTCAGATTATTGGTTATGTTGGCAGCACCGGATTAGCCACCGGGCCACACCTGCATTATGAATTCCGGGTGGATGGTGTACACCGGGATTCTCTGCGAATCAAACTGCCCCAGGCACAATCTATCTCGAAAAAACAAAAAGCGGACTTCCTGAAGCAGTCGGCTAATCTGGTGGAATGGCTTGAAAGCCATGCTGAGCAGCAGGCGAAGCAGGCCTCTTTGGCAGCACGCGGAGACAGTCAGTGAGCTTGTTTATTGGCCTGATGTCGGGCACCAGTGCTGATGGCATGGATGCCGCACTGGTTGAGTGTTTACCCCATCAACCCGCCAGACTGATTCATGCCATCGGGCTTGATTATGAACCCGCTTTCTCAAACCAATTACGTGAACTGGCCATCACCGCACAAGCAAGTGTTGAGGAACTGGCATTGCTCGACAGGGCGATCGCTAAAATCAGTGTACAAGCCGTCAATCAGCTGCTGGCTGAAGCCGGCAAACAGCCCGCTGATATTTGTGCCATCGGCAGCCATGGACACACCTTGCGCCACAAAGCCTTACGCCAACAGAAGCTGGAAGAAGGTTTCAGCTGGCAGGTCGGTGACCCAAGCTGGATTGCTGAACACAGCGGCATTTGCTGCATTGCCGATTTCCGCCGGCGGGATATTGCTGCGGGTGGTCAGGGCGCACCACTGGTTCCGGCGTTTCATCAGGAATGTCTTTCAGATTCAGCATCACCACGCATGGTTCTTAATATTGGTGGCATCGCCAACCTGACCGTTCTGGGTGAGCAACTGGCTGGGTTCGATTGCGGCCCCGGTAATGCCCTGATGGATGAGTGGTGCCAGTTACAGTGGCAACAACCACAGGACTTTAACGGCGAACGTGCCGCCACCGGAGCGGTTATCCCTGCCCTGCTGGAGCAATGGCAGCAGCAAGGTGAGATTCATACTTACCTGCAGCAGCCGCCACCTAAGAGCACTGGCCGAGAGCTATTTAATCTGGACCACCTGGCCATCAATACAGGCAACCATCATGAAGGTCATTATCACCCTGAAGATGTGCTTGCTACCTTATCCCAGCTAACGGCCAATACGATTGCTGATGCCGTGCGTCGTTTTGGTCATGCTGATGGCGACATTCTGGTCTGTGGTGGTGGCGTGCATAACCCGGATTTAATGCAACGTATCCGCGCAGCTTTGCCGGGTCACACCATTGATAGCAGTGCCGTGGCAGGTATTGATCCGGACTGGATGGAAGCGATGGCATTTGCCTGGCTGGCGTATCGTACTCTGAACCAGCTACCGGGGAATGCACCTAAGGTGACGGGCGCACAGGGCTTTCGAATCTTGGGTGGGATTTATCCAGCTTAGATAACCATAGCTGGCACACGACATTTTCAGCCGCCGCCCCGAAGGCACATCCATGTGCCTGCCGGGCGGTCGCAACATCCTGTTGCTGCTTTAGAAAACGTCGTGTACCAGCTATGTCAGAAAAATCAGGAGAGGGTTAGAAGTAAGCATAACCTTCGCTATCTAAGCGAATCACTTCATCACCACCAAACGGGACGGCTTCCAGGAAAGGCGGTAAATCACCTTCATCCAGATTGTGCTCACCCATCCAGCGAGTGCAGACTTTCAAATCCACGACGTTAAACGCATCTAAGCGTGCGGCCAGATCCACCAGCTCTTTGTTGTCGCGGTAGTTGCTGCGTTTGAAGATTTCAATTTCAGAGCCATGCAACACCAGTGCAATTGGGTCTGCGGTGCTGTATTCGGCTTTGCCATTGGCAATTTGTTCGGCGCGTGACAATAAAGAACGCAGCTCATCAGCGGTGTGCAGCTGAACCAGTGCCTGAAGTTTTTGTGGCGTGGCTTTTTGTGGCGCTGCGGTTTGCAGCATCGGCACTTTGCCTTTCATCATTTCTTTTTTCTGCATCTCGGTGCCAGTATCAGTATCAGCACTAGGCTCAGCCGCAACCGCTGCCGACAGAAATAAAGAAACAGACAAAACAGGAGTAAGCAGTCGCGTCAGAGACGAACGAATAACAAAATGTTTGATGGTCATAACACGACTCCCGGCATCAGATGGAGAATGAAGAACCACAGCCGCAAGTGGATGTAGCGGAAGGGTTATCAACGGTAAACCGTGAGCCTTCCAAACCTTCTTTATAGTCAAGTACAGACCCTACCAGATATCCGTAGCTGAGAGAATCGACTAATACACGAACACCGTCGGCGTTCACGAAATAATCATCTTCTGCTTTTTCATCATCAAAGGTGAAGCCATACTGAAATCCGGAGCAACCACCACCGGTAACAAAGACCCGCAGACACAGCTCATCGTCTGCTTCTTCCAGCAGCAGCTCACGGATTTTTTCTTCCGCAGCAGAACTCAGGTCAAATGGGTTGGCTTGTTGCACGGCGCTCATGGATGCTCCAGGATTTTACGGATCTGATTGGAAATTATCGGCTTACCCGAGTATTTCAGTCAACTTTATTAGTTGCTTACATCTGCACCAGACTGTTCTTTAGCGATCTCGACCGCTTTTTTCGGCTGACTGCCTTTTACCTGATGGTTCAGCTTACCGTTCACCTGAGCACCCAGTACCATCTCCATCGCCTGATAATACACATCACCGTTCACCTGAGCCTTCTTCGCCAGCTCGATGTATTTTCCGGCGTGTACATCACCCACAACATTGCCGTTAATGATGACATTCGGCGCGTTAATCTGACCTTCGACCCGGCCTTTATCACTGATACGAACCACTGCATCGCTGCCAGCATCCGCCAGCAGATTGCCTTTGATCAGGCCATCAACGTGCAGGCCACCGGTGAACTTCACGTCACCAACAATTTCGGTTTTGGCAGAAATCAGGGTGTCATAGTGGGTGCTGGCACCCTTATCTTTACTGCTGAACATGAATTATGCCTCTCCTGTTTCGGGCCATTCGATGGATTCTTCTACGCGCTGAGCTTTATTACCGGTGGACTGTAATACCACCTGAACCTGCTCAGGATTAAATTGTGGGGGTAAGGTCAGTGTGCCTTTGACTTCCTGGAAGTAACGGAAGCGGAATTTCACCCCAAGATCAGTGATACCCTTGTCCAGATCACGCAGAGGCAGAATGACTTTTTCACTACCCTGCTGGCCAACAAAGTTCACCGCCGCCAAACCGGCGATATAACTGCTGTTGTCCGCGACCTGGGTCAGCATAATGGAATAGTTAAACTGCCCCGCTTGCTCGCCTGGGGTAATCGTAATCTTGCTGATTCTCAGG
Organism: Bacterioplanoides sp. SCSIO 12839; assembly: GCF_024397975.1. Classification (NCBI taxonomy): domain Bacteria; kingdom Pseudomonadati; phylum Pseudomonadota; class Gammaproteobacteria; order Oceanospirillales; family Oceanospirillaceae; genus Bacterioplanoides; species Bacterioplanoides sp. SCSIO 12839. Next base: position 243,017 of record NZ_CP073745.1, on the reverse strand, counting down.
CCCTTATCGTTAGCACTCGGCGCCATAATGCCTTTATAAAACGCAACCTCTTCTTCCAATGTCGAGATATGGGCTTTCAGCTCTTTGACAGTCTGGCGAATACCCTCAGTGGCTTTGCGATCAACTTCTCCGCCTTTTTCCAGCACTCCAACACGCTGGGTTAAACGAGTAATTTCATGCTCACTCCCCAGTAGCTCTGTCTCCAACGCCTGGCGCAACGACGTCAGCTCTTTGATGCTGGCCGCACTGTTGTATATACCGGCGAAATAACCACCAGCACCAATGGCCAGTAACAGAATCAGGGTATACAGCCACTGACGAAAACGCTGCCAGGGTTTGTAATGTCGGATTACTAACTGATCCTGCTGGCTGCCTTTAACCACTGCCATTTGAGGTTCCTTTTTTACTCGTAATTGCTGAAATCAGGGAAGAAGCGCAACCTGTTTCAGGCCGGCATCTTCTTCCAGGCCAAACATGATGTTCATATTCTGAACCGCCTGGCCGGAAGCACCTTTCACCAGATTATCGATCACCGATAACACCACAATCTGGCCAGTGTCGGCATTATGATGAACCGATAAACGGCACATATTGCTGCCTTTTACGCTGCGAGTCGCTGGGTGGCTTCCCTCAGGCATCACGTCCACAAACGGCTCGTTGGCATAACGTGCTTCAAACAGCTGTTGTAATGTTTGACCTGATAAATTGTCAGTTAAGTCAGGTGCTTGCGCATACAGTGTAGAATGAATTCCGCGGATCATCGGAGTTAAATGCGGAACAAAGGTCAAATCGACTGGTTCACCGGCGGCGCGGGTTAAGCCTTGCTTAATTTCCGGCAGGTGACGATGGCCAGGCACGGCATACGCCATCATGGATTCTGACGTTTCACACAGCAGCGAACCCACTTTGGCACCACGCCCCGCGCCGCTGACACCGGATTTGCAATCGGCAATGAGGGTTTGTTTCGGCAGCAGGCCTTTTTCCAACAGCGGGATCAGGCCCAGCTGAACCGAAGTTGGGTAACAACCCGGTACCGCAATCAGTCGTGCTTGTTTAATTTGCTCACGGTTCACTTCCGGTAAGCCGTACACGGCTTCTGGCAATAAGCTCACTGCACCATGTGGCTGGTTGTACCACTTCTCCCATTCAACCGCGTCTTGCAGACGGAAATCCGCCGACAGATCGATCACTTTTGCCCCGGCATTTAATACTTCTTCTGCCAGAGCATGAGCGACACCGTGAGGCGTGGCAAAAAACACTACGTCACAGGCACCCAGTGCTTCTGCACTCGGGACAGAAAAGCGTAAATCGGTATGGCCGCGCAGATTCGGAAACATATCCGCCACCGGAACACCCTCTTCACTACGAGAGGTAATCACGCTGAGTTCAACGTTTGGGTGGTTAACCAGAATTCTGAGCAGTTCGACTCCGGTATAACCCGTGCCGCCAACAATACCAACTTTAATCACAGTGCTGCCTCTCGTGTAGTCTCTGAACCGTTATGCAATCGTAAAAAGACGCTTATAATACTGATTCTTGAATCACCTGACACCCGCCATCCTCAGGATTACGTATTGGATCAACTTTTGATGAGTAATGGATAACCCGTGACATCCCTCAAACAGCGGCTGCATCAACGTTTACAAGAACATTGGCTGACCCATGTCACCCTGTCGAACAACCAAATTGGTCTGGCGTTATTGGCCTTACTGGTTGGCCTCGCCAGTGCCGGGGTGATCACCCTGTTCCGCTTTGCCATCGAAATCCCACTGGTTGAATTTCTGCCGATGGCCAACGAAGAAGATTACGAAGCACTGGCGCCTTTTCTCCGAGTGGCTCTGCTGCTGGCTGGCGGCGCTCTGCTGATTGCAATTTTTCATCCGCTATCAAAAGAGCTACGGTCTTTGGGTGTTGGTCATGTATTGCTGCGAATGGAGCGCCACCAGGGCTATATGCCCTTACCCAACCTATTGTTGCAATGGGTAGCTGCAGCTATCGCTCTGGTCAGTGGCCATAGCGTCGGCCGGGAAGGCCCTGCTGTACATTTGGGAGCGGGTACCGCCAGCCAGATTGGGCAGCATTTTCATCTGGCACATCATCGGTTACGAATTCTCGCCGGGTGTGGTGTTGCCAGCGCAATTTCCGCCTCTTTTAACACTCCTATGGCCGGGGTGATTTTTGCGATGGAGGTTGTCTTACTGGAATACAGCATCCGTGGATTTATTCCCATCATTCTCGCCTCAGTTACCGGAGCCATTGTTAGTGAAGCGGTATTCGGTGCAGAAACTGCATTTGTAATTCCGGCGTTCGATATGAAGTCGCTGCTGGAAATCCCTTATATTCTGGCGCTGGGCCTAATGGCCGGACTTACGGCAACCGCCTTTATTTACTCGGTCAAATTGTTCCAGAAAATTAACCACCTGCCTTTGTGGATTAAATGGGGCGGATTAACCAGCACCACTGCCATTGCCAGTCTGTGGCTGCCGCAATTGCTGGGCATTGGTTATGACACGGTCAACGATGCTTTAGCCGGGAAGGTTGTGGTACTCACGTTATTTGCATTAATGGTGGGAAAACTCTTGCTAGCTGCCTGGGCAGCAGCAACCGGCTTTCCGGGAGGGCTCATTGGTCCGAGTTTATTTGTTGGTGCAGCATTAGGCGGAATACTCGGGCAATTATCAGCCTGGTGGTTGCCCGAATACCCGGTGTCGGTTGGCTTTTACGCCATGTTGGGCATGTGCGCCATGATGGGGGCCACACTCAGAGCGCCACTGGCGGCATTGGTTGCCATGTTAGAACTGACCGCCAATCACAATATTATTATGCCGGGAATGTTAGCCATTGTGATTGCCAGCCTGGTGGTCAGCGAAATCTTTAACCTGCCTTCGGTATTTCAGGTTCTGCTGAGCAAAAATCCGTTAATGCAAACACCGTCTCCGGTACAACAAATGTTGCGCAATACCTGGGTGGCTCAGGCTATGACGCGCAACATCGTGTGTGTTAATCGCCATATCAGCCATGACAGTGCCGCATTGATTCTCCAGGACAAACCAGAGTGGTTGATTATCGAGGATGAAAAAGCGCTGCTTTCTACCGCAGATCTGGCACGCGCCATGGCCGACTCACCACAGGAACTCGATTTAATTGCCATCCCGGCTGACCGCGAAGAGTTAGGGCACATTGCCCTGAAAGCGAATTTGCAGGATGCCTTAGACCTGATGCAGGGCAGTCAATTACAATGGCTGGCCGTTTATCGTGATAACAACTTTCAACATTGTGTTGGCGTGGTATCACGGGAACAGATTGAGCACTTTTATCGTTATCAGCCGGAGAATGTCTGATGTTGTGGGTGAAAGCCTTTCATATCATTGCGGTGGTGACCTGGTTTGCCGCTATTTTTTATTTACCACGTTTGTTTGTGTATCACGCCAGTGCCGATGACCAACCATCGCAAGAGCGCTTTAAAATAATGGAACGCAAACTGTATCGCGGCATTATGACGCCCTCGATGGTGGTGGTGATTGCATTAGGTGCCTGGCTGCTGAGTTTTAATCCATCGTATTATTTTTCCAGTGGCTGGATGCACGCCAAACTCACGGCGGTGGTGTTATTAGTGGCTTACCATTTTTATTGTGGCCATCTGGTGAAAGTATTCCGCGATGATGCCAACCAACGCTCTCATGTGTTTTATCGCTGGTTTAATGAAGCGCCGGTCTTTTTGCTGATCTTTATTGTCATCATGGTGGTCGTGCGACCGTTTTAACCGCTAGAGATTTCAAAGGGCAAATTTGCCCTACAGAACACCGATACTTTATTAAAGCGCTGTAAAAATTTTTAAGGAGTCGGGTGAAGATTGTTTTTCGAGAGCAGCGACAGGACGTCGCGATAGCGCGGCAGGGCCATGGATGGCCCTTCGGCGCGGCGGTAGAAAAATTATCTTTATCCGGCTCCAAACGTTATCTGAAAACAGAACCGAGAAATTTATGTCTTACTCCATCTCACAATCCGAACAACTGTTTGCCCAAGCTCAGAAACACATCCCGGGTGGAGTGAATTCTCCGGTACGTGCCTTTAAAGGTGTCGGCGGCACACCCATCTTCTTCGATCACGCCAAAGGCGCTTATGTTCACGATGCTGATGGCAACCAATACATCGACTACGTTGGCTCCTGGGGGCCAATGATTCTGGGCCATAGCGCACCGGAAATCATCGAAGCGGTACAAGCACAAATGGTCAACGGTCTGAGCTTTGGTGCACCCACCGGCATTGAAACCACCATGGCGGGCGAAGTATGCAAACTGATTCCATCCATGGACATGGTTCGTATGGTGAACTCCGGCACCGAAGCCACCATGAGTGCGATTCGTTTAGCACGTGGTTTTACCGGCCGCGATAAGCTGGTGAAATTCGAAGGCTGTTACCACGGCCACGCCGACTCTTTGTTAGTAAAAGCCGGCTCCGGCATGTTAACACTGGGCGTACCGACATCTCCGGGCGTTCCACAAGCCGTCGCGGAAAACACCGTAACCCTGAACTACAACGACCTGGATTCCGTTAAAGAGTGCTTCGCTCAAATCGGCGATCAGGTGGCTTGTGTCATCATCGAGCCGGTAGCGGGCAACATGAACTGCATTCCACCGAGCAAATCCTTCCTGCAAGGTCTGCGCGAACTGTGTGATGTGCACGGTATTGTGCTGATTTTTGATGAAGTGATGAGCGGCTTCCGTGTGTCTCTGGGTGGCGCACAACAATGGTATGGCATCACGCCAGATATGACCTGCTTGGGTAAAGTCATTGGTGGTGGCCTGCCGGTCGGTGCCTTTGGTGGTAAGCGTGAAATCATGGAATACCTGGCGCCACTTGGTCCGGTATATCAGGCGGGTACCCTGTCTGGTAACCCACTCGCCATGGCCGCTGGTTTAGCGATGTTAAAAGCCATTCAGAAGCCAGGCTTCTACGAGCAGCTGGAAGCACGCGTTAAACAAATGCTGGAAGGCTTCAAAGCAGCAGCGGATAAACACGGCATTCCGTTCACCACTAATTCAGCCGGTTCGATGTTTGGTTTGTTCTTCACCGAGCTGAACGAAGTGACCTGTTTTAAAGACGTGGCTGAACAGTGTGACGGTGAACGCTTCAACCAATTCTTCCACGGCATGCTGGAGCAAGGTGTGTATCTGGCACCAAGCTCTTTCGAAGCGGGCTTTATGTCGATTGCTCACAGCGAACAAGACATCGAAGCCACCATCGCTGCGGCAGAAAAAGTGATGGCTAACCTGAAAGGCTAACGGAGCAAATTAACGTCGTGAGCATCCATCCTTTTGTGTTACTGATTACGGCAGCGGTTTTGTTATGGCAAAACCGTTTGCAATCGGTCGATCAAGATCCCTTGCCCGATAGTGGTATTGGTAGCCGCGGCAGCGGTAATCGCGCTGCTCCGTTTGCCAGTAGCCTGATCTTTCTGATCGCGGCTGTTTTGGCTTTGCTGGGCAATGCCTTACCGGAACTGGCTTCGGATAAAGACTTTGATCAGTTTTCCGGCCTTTTTGAACAACTGGCTCTGTTTGCGGCATTACCGCTGATGGTGATCAATGGCCTGGTCAGAGCACTCGGCTTTGACTGGGACAAAACCATATGGGGACGCATTTTATTAGCCATTTGTGCGGTGTTCGCCCTGACCCGCACCAGCGAATGGCTCGATTATTGGCTGATGCTGGTATTGGCCGCTGGCGTTGTCACCTTCATGCTCCCCATTATACGCTTTAAAACCTGGGCATTTGTTGCTCCATTGGTTTTCTGGCTGATGTTAATTGCCGGTTATACCGGGCTGGAGCTGCGTAATCTGAGTATTTCAGAGCAGCACTGGAGCTGGCTGGGGCTAACTTTGGTTCCCTATCTGATCTGTAGCAACCGTTGGCTGTCTCTTTCTCACTCGGCATAGCAAACCACCAATCCTGATCTACACTTTAGGCATCGACCACATAAGCATGTGGTTACTTTTGCCCAACGATCAGGATTTTATTGTGAACCCGATTTATCAGACCTTTTATCGTCAGGCCGATAACTTCTTCACTGCAGTTACCTCCGCCTTATTCGTTGTATCCCTGCTGTTAGCCAGTTGGTATAACACCTGGACCGAAGCCTTTTTAATTGGATTACCCGCTCTGCTGGTGCCTATCGCCATTAGTAAAGCAGCGCCTTGCAGCCGTTGGTCACGTGTTGCATTTGCCGTCTCATTGATGATCTTTTCAGCACTTCAGATTCATCAGGCGCACGGACTGCTGGAAATGCATTTCAGTATTTTTGTCTTGCTCGCCATTCTGTTGTACTACCGCGATTCATTACCAATTCTTGCTGCCGCCGGAACGATTGCCGTCCACCATTTGTTGTTCAATTATTTACAGGAGAGTGGTGCCAACGTTTGGGTGTTTGAATCCCGCACGGGTATCAACATCGTGCTGCTGCATGCGGTTTTTGTTGTAGTTGAATCCGGTGTATTGATTTACCTGGCCCGTAAGAGCTGGCATGAATTTGAGCAAAATGCTGAGCTGGCAGAAATTGGTGCGCACATCAGCAAACAAGGCGAAGTGGATCTCACCTTCCAGATTGCAAATCCGAAAGGACCATTCACTGTTGCGACGAACAATTTCTTTTTATTAATGAATGACCTGGTCAGTCAGGCCAATCAATTGTCGATGAAAATTAATGACGTTGGCGAAAACTTTTCACGTACCACTCAGGAAATGAGTCAAGGTGCCAACACTCAACATAACGAAACCGACCTGATTGCAACGGCCACCACACAAATGACCGCGTCGATGGGAGAAATTAACAACCACTCCCGTCAGGCTGCAGAAGCGGCTCAAAGTGCCAATAGCGTTTCTCAGGAAAGTGAGCAAAGCATTACCGCCGCACGCAATACAATCGGCGACCTGGCGAGCAATATTGACCGTGCCAACGAGGTGATTCAGAACCTCGACAGCGAAAGTAATAATATTGGTTCGGTATTGTCGGTGATTCAGGGCATTGCAGAACAAACCAACCTGCTGGCGTTAAATGCAGCGATTGAAGCGGCGCGCGCTGGTGAACAAGGCCGTGGTTTTGCTGTGGTAGCGGATGAAGTGCGCACCCTGGCCTCTCGTACTCATGAAAGTACCGAAGAAATTCAGGGTATGATTGAGCGCCTGCAAAAAGGTTCGGGTGAAGCTGTGACCGCCATGGAAACCAGTAAAACCGGCGTTCATTCCAGTGTTGAGCAAATCACATTGACCAGTGACCGTCTGGGCACCATGAAACAAGCCGTTGCTGAGATTTATGAAATGAACCAGCAGATTGCTCATGCGCTGGAAGAACAAAACTCAGCAATTTCAGAAGTGAATGGCAACCTGAACACCATTCGCGATATCAGCGAAACCACCACCGAACAAGCCACTAACGCCAATACCAATGCCGGTCAGTTAGTTGCTATGGCCAGTGATTTACGTGGATTGCTGACCCAGTTTAAGGTTTAACCGAAGTCAGCAAGAAAGTCGTTTTTCAGCGAGTCGCACGCTCCCGTGCGGCTTTTGCTTCACTTCCCCTTCCCTGACGACTTAACGCATCCGCTAACAACCAATCCAGACGTCGGGTTAATTCCGCATTTTTACTGAATACTTTCGCACGCAACAGCAACTGCTCAGCCTGAGCGGGCTTACCTAATTTCAGATTGACCCAGGCCTGGCGATACAACACGGCCGGATTTCGCGGTTCTATTTGGCGAGCCTGATCCAGATACTTTAACGCGTTATGCCATTGATGTTTTTGTCGCGCCTGTTCAGCTTGCGAGAACAAGGCAGCAATAGCCGGATGATGGTGACCATCCGTTAACGATGACAATTCCAGCTCACGAGCCGGGTAACCGGTGCCGCCTCCGTTTTGTTGTTTCAGCTCGGGCAAAGAAGCTGAGCTCACTTCATATTCCGGCTCTACTTGTTTCATTGGCGCCGAACAGGCACTGAGAAAAGCCGCCAGCACGACAGTGGTGAAGATACCCGCTTGTTTACACATTTCAGACACAAATAAGACCCTGAATAACCTTGTTATTTAAGTGGTTAAAACATGACATGGCGCAAGCCCTAACCCACAGCAGGGAGCAATGATGAAGTCTTCTGACAAAAAATAAAGTAAAGGATGACTCAATGACTTCATTTTTCACCATATACCGAAGCGTCTGTATCGGCTTATTGTCCCTGCTGCTCACCGTTCAGGTGAGTGCCGACACACAACAAACGGCCAGCCAACTGGTTTCTGCCTCCGGTTTTATCAGCCTGAGTAAACAACTGCCGCAGCATTTTAATCGTGGCATTCAAGATGCGGTCGACTATCAAAAAGCACCAGAGTCTCAACAACAGCAGTTATTAGCACAGGCGCAACAAGCGATAACAACGGCCAATATTCACCATCACGTCGAGCAGACGGTGACCCAGTCATTATCAGCATCCGATATCACAGCTCTGATGCAGTGGTACAACTCGCCAACAGGTCAAAAGATCAGCGCTGCACAGTCATACGCGGCCAGCGAAGCCGGATTTGAAGCCATGATGTTGCATGTTAATACGCTGTTATCCGAGGAAGCGTTGCTGCAGCTGGCAGCTTTGATGGATCAACAACTTGGCTTTGTCGAGTTTATTGTTGATTTGCAGGAGTATCAGGCATTTGCCGAATATTCCAGCCAACAGGCACTGAAACATCAGTCCGTTGATCTGAGCTATTTTGGCAACCAAATGAAACAACAGCGTGATCCAATGCGGTTTAATGCCGAGCAACTGGCGGTTATCTCACTGGCGTATGCGTTTCGTGACATCAGTCGGGAAGAAATTCGGGCGTATGAACACTTTCTGCAACAACCGCTGACTCAGCTGTTCTTAAAAGCCGCCATGCGTGGATTAGAAAAAGGCATGCAGGAAACCCAGCAACATTGGCTGGGTTCCATCACACGTTTGCAAATGGCGTCAGAATAACCAATCTAACCAGCCTGACTTCTTCTTTTCGGGCTGGGCTTTTTCCGGGCGATAACAGCCCTGACGATCAACCTGTACGGCAGATTCCACAAATGGGTACAGCGTACCTGAGCAGCCTTGCTGCAGTTGATTGCCCAACTTATCCACCGGCAGCCATTGGAAATTATCGGATTCCGGTAAACCCTGTACACCGATACGCTTAAAGGTATTCAGCCAAATTGGTAACGCCGCACTGCTGCCGGCAAATGGCATTGGCTTATTATCATCGCGGCCAACCCAAACAACGCCCAGGTATCGATTATCAAAACCGGCTAACCAGGCGTCACGCTGATCATCACTGGTACCGGTTTTCGCGGCCAGGGTCTGATTGGTTTCACGACCCAGTCGTTTGGCCGTGCCTTCGCTGGCCACCTTTTCCAAACCATAACGCAGCCATTCGATTTGTTGATTGTCGAAACGCTGTTCCCCTTCGATGGCATACGATGACAAGGTGCTGCCATCAGCTGTGGTCACCGCTTCAATGGTACGCAACGGTGTATAAAAACCCTGACTGGCAATGGTTTGATACATATGGGTGACTTGCAGCGGAGAGGCATCAATGGCGCCCAATAAAATCGACGGATACGGTGGAATATCGGCTTTCAGCCCCAGCTGACGGAAGGTATTCACCACCGCTTCCAAGCCAACATTCATGCCCAGACGTGCCGTCGCCTGGTTATAAGAATTGGCCAAAGCCGTCACCATCGGTACTTTGCCATGGCTTTTCAGATCGTAGTTTTTGGGCTGCCAAACCTGTCCGCCCGGGCCTGAAATATTCACCGCGGCATCACTCACGGAACTGCCCCAGTGATAACGGCCACTGTTCAGAGCCGCTAAATAGACCGCTGGTTTTGCCAACGAACCAATCGAGCGTTGCATTGATGCCGCACGGTTATAGCCAAAAAATTCGGTACGGCGTGAACCCAATAAGGCACGAACTTCACCGCCATCCACCGAGGTAATCACCGCCGCTGTTTCGAGCTGATCTTTTTGTTTTGGCTGCCAGCGTTCCAGTGTTGCTAAATGCTGCAGTGCGGCTTTTTCCACCGATGCCTGGACCCACGGATCCAACGTGGTAAAAATCCGCAGGCCATCGTTTTGCAAATCTTCCAGACGATAATCACGTTGCAATTGTCGTTTCGCTAACTCCAGAAAGGCCGGATATTCACGCTGGCCCGCTCGTCGTGTATTGGCGGTTTTTAACGGCTGCCCCTGGGCAAGGATGCGTTGTTTGTCAGAAATAATGCCGTTTTCAGCCATCAAACCAATCACCAGATCACGGCGGTTTCGTGCCCGGTCGGGGTTACGCTTGGGGTTGTAATACGAAGCCCCTTTTACCATACCCACCAACATAGCCGATTCAGAAAGCGATAACTCACGAATGGATTTACCAAAATAAAAACGCGCCGCCAGACCAAAACCATGAATGGCACGACGCCCGGCCTGCCCCAGATACACTTCGTTAAGGTACGACTGAAGAATTTCTTCTTTCGAATAATGCAGCTCTAACAGCAATGCCATCAGAGCTTCCTGAATTTTCCGCGATAACGTACGTTCGCTGGTTAAAAAGAAGTTTTTAATCAGCTGCTGTGTCAGGGTTGAGCCCCCCTGAACCAACTGCCCGGCCTGCAGATTCGCCATCATGGCCCGGGCAATACCACGTAACGAAATGCCCCAATGATCAAAAAACGCTTTATCTTCTGTGACCACCAAAGCCGCAATTAACTCAGGTGGAACCTCATCCAGCGTAATTAACTCACGATCTTCATTATGTGCAGGGAAAATACCCCCGATATATTGCGGTTCCAGCCGCAACAATGGCACCGTTTCTCCGGCCATGGTGGTAATGGTTTTGACGCGCTGATTGTCAATTTCAACCTGCACATGTCTTGAAATTTCGGAACCGTCCCAGAACGGGAAAGCCCGACGATGAATAATCCAGTCATCGCCGCGCTGTGCATAAGTACCCGGCACATCGGCCTGACGCGAAGACTTGTAATCGGCCCATTGCAGTTCAGCCAATAACTGCCCGGGGTTTAACTCAGCACCGGGATACAAAATCAAAGGGCGGGCATACACCTTAGCCGGTAAATTCCATTTTTTACCATCAAACTGAGCGCGTACCTGAGCATCCAGATACACCATATAAGCGGCCAGACCAACGATACCAATCAGCATGAAACGCCAGAACCAACGCTTGTAAGGGAAAGGTTGTTTGGCGAATTTCTGTTGTGCGGCTTTTGGACTGCTCTTTCTTGGCTTAGCAGGGGCCGCTTTCGCAGAGCTGGGTTTAGTCGGTTTGGGTTTAGCAGAGCTGTTTTTTGTCGAAGACGCTGTTTTTTTCTGCCCGGGACTCTTGGCCATAAGAAATAATTACATTGGTGTCAGTTATCAAAAAACAGATCATAGCATCAGACTGATATACATCTATGAAAATGCGCGGCAACCCGCTTAAATTAGAAGGAACTGATTTTTCTGATGACGATGGATAATTATGCTGCCCCACGCTCTTACCGAACTCTGGCAAAACCAACAAACCCAGCTGACTGATATTGGTGAGCGTTTTGGCCTGGATTGGCCAGCTCTGTGGGATGGGCTCTCCGAAGCGCAACAGCGTCACACTCAAAAGGTACTGACTCTCAGCTCCTTTGTGGTGGATTCACTCCCAAAAGACGCGACCTTTTTCGCCAACGCCATCAGTAATGATGATATTTGCCAACCATTGTCGCGTGCACAAATCAGCGCCTGGTTAGACGAGCTGGCTACCGAAGCTAACGGCGAGGACACGCCCAACTCCAAAAAAGAAGAGTTATGGCATACCGCTCTGCGCAAACTGCGTCGCCGTGCCATGGTACATATCATTTGGCGTGACCAGCTGCGCCTGGCTTCCACAATGGAAACTACCCGGGCGTTGTCCGACCTGGCCGATGAGTGTGTGAGTCGTTCCATTGCTTTTATTGGCGAGTTATTGCAACAGCGCCATGGAGCTCCAATGGGTAAGGCCAGCAAACAGGAGCAGCCACTGCTAGTGCTGGGCATGGGTAAACTTGGCGCGTATGAGTTAAACCTGAGTTCCGATATCGATCTGATTTTCACCTATCCGGAAGGCGGCGATACCCAGGGCCCGAAGGTAATCACCAATCAGGAATACTTTATTAAGCTAGGTCAGAAATTGATTCTGGCGTTGGACAAAACCACCATTGATGGGTTTGTCTTCCGCACCGATATGCGCCTGCGTCCGTATGGCCAGAGTGGCCCGTTGGTAATGAATTTTGCCTCGATGGAAGAATATTATCAGGACCAGGGCCGTGACTGGGAGCGTTACGCCATGGTGAAAGCCCGGGTAATGACCGGCGAAAATAACGATCATGCCCAAGAGCTGTTAAAAATTCTGCGACCGTTTACCTATCGTGCGTATATCGACTTCAGCGCATTCGAATCTCTCCGCTCAATGAAAGCCATGATTAATGCCGAAGTGCGTCGCCGTGGTTTGGAAATGAACGTCAAATTGGGCCCGGGTGGTATTCGTGAAGTTGAGTTTATTGTTCAGGCCTTCCAATTAATTCGTGGCGGCCAGGATGAACAATTACAAACCCGCGAGCTATTAAAAATTCTCGATATTCTTTCAGGAGATGGCTATTTACCCGCCAGCGCCTGTGATGAATTAAAACAAGCGTATTTATTTTTACGCGACAGCGAACATGCCATTCAGGCATTAAATGATGAACAAACCCAACAACTGCCAGAGGATGATATTAATCAGCTACGGGTTGCCTGTTCATTAGGGTTCGATCATTGGGATGATTACGTTGTTGCATTAAATCAACATCGCGACAAAGTGAAATTTCACTTTGCCCAAATTGTTGCTGCCGAAGAAGACGATGAGGCCGCCCAACAAGAAGAGCACAGCTGGTTGGATTTATGGCACGACGAATTGCACGGTACGGCTGAAGAAGAATTTTTACAACAACACCCGTGTGTGAATTCTGACGCGGTACGTCAACGTTTAACCAAATTCCGTGACTCTAAAGCCGTGGCCATGATGCAACAGATTGGTCGCGAACGCCTTGATGCGTTAATGCCGCTGTTATTAAAAGAATTATGGAGTCATAAAAATCCGGTCGATACATTAGAACGAGTAATCCCACTGTTAGAAGCGGTGTTACGTCGTACTGCTTATTTGGTGTTATTAAAAGAAAATCCACAGGCGTTATGCCAGCTGATTAAACTCTGCGGCGCTTCCGTTTGGGTGGCAGAGTACATCACTAAAACACCTCTGTTATTGGATGAGTTATTAAATCCGGCGAGCCTGTATCGTCTTCCGGAGAAAAAAGAACTCGCTGAAGAATTAGACCTGCGTTTATTGCGTATTGACGAAGATGACCTTGAACAACAAATGGAGCAACTGCGCCAGTTTGTTCGTGCGCATAAATTACGTGCCGCTGCTTGTGAAGTGATGGACGCATTACCGCTGATGAAAGTCAGCGACTATCTCACTTATTTGGCCGAAGTGGTGTTGAATAAAGTGATGTGGTTGTCATGGCAACAAATGGTGGCGAAATACGGCTACCCAACCAATGCCGATAAAGAAGCCGTCACCGAACCGGAATTTGCCGTGATTGGTTATGGCAAAGTGGGCGGTTTAGAGCTGAGCTACAGCTCCGATCTGGATCTGGTTTTCCTTCATAACTCGACACCGAATCGTTATACCAATGGTGATCGTAGCCAGGATAATGGCGTGTTTTATACCCGCATGGGCCAGCGCATGATTCATATTATGACGACACAAACCCGCTCAGGTGATTTGTATGAAGTCGATATGCGCCTGCGTCCATCCGGCAACTCTGGCATGATTGTGGCTTCAATGAAAGCGTTTGATGAATATCAGCAAAACCATGCCTGGACCTGGGAACACCAGGCGCTGGTGCGTGCCCGAGCATTATGTGGCCATGATAATACCATTGGGGAATATCAGAGCATCCGGGAAAAAATTCTGACCCAGCCGCGTGAAGACGACACCCTGAAAAAAGACGTGCGGGAGATGCGCCAGAAAATGAGAGATCATCTGGGTGTTGAGAAAAAGGGTGAAGAAAAAGATGGTAAAAACACAGAAAAATATCACCTGAAACAAGATAAGGGTGGCATTGTCGATATCGAGTTTATTGTGCAGTACGGTGTACTGGCTAACTGCAAAGCACATACGTCGCTGCTTACCTACACCGATAATATGCGCATTCTCGATGGCTTTTCAGAAAGCGGTTTAATGGATAAACAAGATGCGGAGAAACTGCAGCAGATTTATCTGAATTATCGTGCCGAGTCTCACCGCCGGGCGTTACAGAAAGAAAAACTGGTGCTGGATTTGGTAGCTCAACAACAGTTGAATATTGCTGAGCAGAAGGCGGAAGTGATTCGTTTATGGGATCAGTGGCTGGCGTAATCGAGCATTACATTTCGTATAGAATTTCGGCAGGCATTCACTATGCCGAAATTCTATTTTCTTCAAACTAAACTATTTTTGACAAAACAGGGTCGGTTTTAATTGTTTTTTGCATGAATTCAATAAAACACCTGGCTTTTAACGGCACGTAACGATTATTAGGAAAGACTGCACTGATAGGATAACGCTTATAATAATCTTTCAAAATATGAGTTAACTCCCCTCTTTCAATTTCAGCATCAACCATCCACCTTGGCATCAAGGCAATACCTGCATTCGCCTGCAACATTTCCATTAAGCCTAGGCCATTGTCACATTGGAAGTTGCCGGTTACACCCACTTCGGTTTTTTTAGACGGATCACTGAACACCCAAACCGTTCCTTTCTTCGGTGACAGGCTATATATCAGGCAATTATGATTCTCTAAGTCTTCGAGCTTAGTCGGAGTAGAATTTTTTTCAAGGTATTCCGGAGAGGCAACAATAATCAGCTCGTCATAACCCAGATTTTTTGCAATCATAGATGAATCCTGTAAATCACCTAATCGAATTGCAACATCAATTCCCTCTTTAACCAGATCAACTGAATTTTCATCAAACTTAAAATCTAACGAAATTTCAGGATAAGTTGCTAAAAATTCAGAAATAACGGGCGCAATATACATGCCCCCGAACATAGTTGGTACCGTTACTCGCAAGTGACCTTTTGGAGTTGCTGTTAAGGAACGCGCTTCTGCTTCAGCCTCATCAATTTCCATAACGATATTAGAAACACGCTCATAATAAGTTTTGCCCGTTTCCGTCAACGTATGTGTTCGATTCCCTCGAACCAACAAGCGTGTCCCCAGTTTGTCTTCAAGCCCGGCAATACGTTTGCTGATGGTTGCCTGATTGGTGTTTTGCTCTTTTGCAACCGCGCTAAAACTGCCTGTTTCTACTACTCGGATAAACGAGCGCATTGCAACAACTGAATCCATACCTATTCCTCTGAGGCATACCTTGTATGCGATTTAACTTCTATTTTTCATATCTAAGCATTACCTATACTCCTATTCAACTTATAACAAGCGACAATTGGGAGATCGAAATGAGTGCTGACAAATTACGTATTATTGATAAAGCATCCATACCTGAAGGCGGTTTTGCCGGCATCGTTGAAACACGCATGGTGATGAACCCTGAGCTATGGCCACAGGCAAAAGCCAATACAGAAATCAGCCATGGTTTTGGTGATTATATTTATACCGCTTATGGCTACTTTAAGCCTAATGATGGCGCACCAGTTCATCCACACAACGATGTTGATATTGTTAGTTTCATCACTTCCGGAAGCGTTGGCCATAAAGGCTCCTTAGGAGATGGAACAGTTATCAATGGGCCAGGCGTTCAGGTACAGCGTGCAGGCACCGGCATGGAACATTCCGAGTTCAGCGTAACCGATGAAAAGGCCGGTATTGTTCAGATCTGGTTCCTGCCCCCCAAAACAGGGTTAACACCCGCTTATCAAAATTACAGCCTGACAGAAGGTGAGATGACGACTGTTCTCGGTGGTGATGAGAGCAACGGCGCTTTTGATAACAATATGACCTGCAAAATTGGTTACCTGCCAGACGGCAAAGCCATCAATCTTGATGAGCAATTTGTTGCCATTATTACCCGAGGTACCGGTTTCGCCAACGGCCAGGAAGTTCATGAAGGGCAGTTAATTGAAGGGCATCAGTTAAACCTGACCGCCACTCATCAACTGGGCCTGGTTCTTATCACACAAGGAAAAAAATAATGAAGATACTTGCTTTTGGAGCTTCTAACAGCTCGACCTCAATCAATAAAGCACTGGCCGGTTATGCTGCCTCTCTGGTTGATGGCGCTAACGTTGAAGTATTGGATCTGAATGATTTTGAACTGCCAATGTTCAGTGAAGACCGCGAAAAAGAAATTGGCCAGCCCAAACTGGCCCAGAATTTTCTGGCCAAAATTCAATGTGCCGATGCCATTGTCGTATCGTTTGCAGAACATAATGGCACTTACAGTGTTGCCTTTAAAAATATATTCGACTGGGCCAGCCGTATTACACGTGACGTATACCAGAGCAAGCCTGTTGTATTTTTAGCAACCTCCCCAGGCCCTGGCGGCGCACAGAATGTACTGAAAGTCGCAACGGAATCAGCCCGTTTCTTTGCCGCCGACGTCAAAGGCAGCCTTTCTATTCCAAGCTTTTATGACAACTTTGATATGGAAAGCCAGCAACTTTCTGATCAGGGTTTGCAACAAGCACTGCAAAACACCGTAAACACCCTCACCAATTAACTCTGGAGTAAGAAGCTATGTTTAAAACAAAAAAAATTATTCAAGGTATTACAGCTGCTGCGGTCCTGAGCGCTGCAGCGATGAATGTTCAGGCCGATGCGACACCGCTTTCGGCAACCATTCTGGAGTTTGCAGAAAAAAATACATTGTTTGTCGCCGACTCAGACTCAAGCAAAATTTTTGCTTATACACTGCCTGAAGTAGTACCAACAAAAACCTCAGAGAGCTATAACCTGGAAGGCGCAGGTTCTGAAATTGCCGAACTACTGGGCGTTAAATCAACCGACGTTCGCTATCACGACATCGCCATTCACCCGGCAAGCAAAGAAGCTTACATTTCGGTTTCTTATCTAAAGGGCAAGAAAAAAGTATCGGCACTGATTAAAGCCAATCAGAAAGGAAACTTCGAGAAAGTTAACCTTAAGAAGTATAAAAGCACCGTTAAATCATTGACCAAAACTGCGGATGATTCGGTCAAATTCTGGCGAGATATTCCGGCAACAACGTTAGCCATTACTGATTTAGATTATGTCAATGGCACCCTGTATGTTTCCAGCTTGTCTACCGGTGAATTTGCCTCAACGCTGCGCAAAGTTGAATACCCGTTCACTGACAAAGACACCAGCACCAATATTGAAATCTACCATACCGTTCACGATCAAACAGAAACACGTGCTCCGATTAGGGCGATGGAAGTGCTGAACCTGAATGGCGTAGAAACCGTTGTGGCTGCCTACACCTGTACTCCACTGGTAACCATTCCGACGGCTGAATTGTCGGACGGCGCCCATGTAAAAGGTAAAACCATTGCCGAGCTGGGCTATGGCAACACACCACTGGATGTTATTAAGTTTACTGCAACCGACCACACTCAAAAGCAGGAAGACTTTGTTCTGGTCATCAACAAAGAGCGCAGCGCCGACTTAATTCGTGTTGCCGATCTGGTTGAAGCCAACAACAAAGAAGGCTTATCAACTCCGGAAATGTGGGCCAAAGCCGGTGTACCAACCCGCCCAATTCCATTATCCGGCGTACTACAGGCAGCAGATCAGGATGGTCAATATATCGCTACTCTTAAGCGTAATATGGGCACCGGTGATATTGATTTGATCTCTTATCGTAAAGGCGCGTACTTCCGCCTGAATGATTTTATCAGTGAATATAACTTTAAAGATTACAAATATTACCCTGAACAAGAAATGTTCAGAAACTTCCAGAACTTACTGAAGACCGATGCAGGCTACCCTGACCTGACCCGTGAACTGTCAAAAAAAGAGGTTAAAAAGTAATGAAAACGGCACTGCTGACAACATCATGGTTCATGTTGTTTTTAATGACGGCAATGACACAGGCGGAGTCGAACCTAACTTCCGCCAAACAGTGTCAGGATGGAAGTCAGTTAGTGCAGGTATCAGCCGTCTATCCGACGGCTGATACACTTCCTGAAAACCTGCTGCGCTTTTATATTTATTTCAGCGAACCAATGGAAACAGAAAATACCCTATCTCATATTCACCTGAAAAATGACCAAGGTAAAAAACTCGAAGGCGTATTCCTGGAGAATAAACTCAGTCTATGGAGCCCTGACAGAACCCGACTGACATTATTATTTGACCCGGGCCGGGTAAAAACAGGCCTTGTGGCACATAACGCCTATGGCAGAGCGTTAACACCAGGATCAACTTATCATTTAAGCATTGATGCAGCAGCGATTAACCAGCTCGGCTGCTCGTCGGAATATATAAAAACCTTTACGGTAACAGAGGCTGACTACGACAAACCGGATCTGTCTAACTGGGTAATCAGCAGCCCGAATACAGAAACCCGCGAAAACTTAATGATCGATTTTAACGCGCCGATTGACCATGTATCACTGGCTTACCGCATTCGGGTTAAAGACAGCAACAACAAAAGTGTTGCTGGCTCCATTGATTTAGGAACAAATGAACAACAATGGATTTTTTCACCCATTAAAAGCTGGCAAAACAACATTCAATATAAAGTTGTCGTTGATCCTGTGCTAGAAGATATCGCTGGAAATAGGATAACGGGGCTATTTGATCAGCCATCGCTAAGGGAGGAAAGTAAATTTCAAAACCAGAAAATAGAGATCCCTATCATGTTAAAATGATTCATGATAGCTCCGCGTAATAGGCATTTCAGTAAACTGACATGCCTATTCATATCTCGAAATAAGCCTATGAATATTAAGAATTAAGCCGTTTTATCCTCAGCTTCGCCCTCTTCCTTAGGCGTCTGCTGCGCTGCAATCCGCGGCGCAATATCAGCATTTTTAGTTCGCTCCAGCATACTGATCTTTTTATGCAGCGCCGCCTTGGCCATCATATGAGCCGATACTGGCGCGGTAATAAATAAAAACAAGCTGATGACCAACTCATACACACTAAAGCCGCCATCACGCGCACTGGTCATAATCATTGAGGCCACTAATATTGAGCCGATACCCAGCGTGGTTGCTTTTGTTGGCGCGTGTAACCGGGTAAAAAAATCGGGGAGCTTTGCCAGGCCCAATGAACCAACAAATACAAAAAAGCCACCCATGATCAGCCAGCCTGCAACCAGATAATTAAAGAAATCTGAATTTTCCATTATTCAATAATATCCCCGTGTAGCAGGTATTTGCTGAGTGCTGCCGTGCTGACAAAACCCAGCATGGCAATTAATAAAGCACCTTCAAAATACAAGGCTGAGCCATTGTATAAACCCATTAAAATAATCAGCGCGATGCTGTTAATGTACAAGGTATCAAGCGCCAGAATCCGGTCGGTAATTTCTGGCCCTAATAAAATCCGCCAGACGTTCAGCAACAACGAAACCAATAACATAAGGCCCGTTGCCATAATGGCATAATTCAATACATCAGCACTGCTCATGAAAATATCTCCTTCAGTGGCAGTTCATAACGATTACGAATCGAATCAATGATTTCCTGCTCGCTGTCGATATGCAGCGCATGAATATACAACCACTGCTTATCTTCAGAAAAATCAACGCTCACGGTTCCCGGTGTCAACGAGATGGTACTCGCCAATACCGTTAACGGGTAATCACCGGTTAATTGTAACGGGTAAGCAATAAAGCCCGGTTTCAGATGGCTATTGCTGCGCAATACCCGGCTTGCCACTTCAATATTTGAGACAAAAATATCAATTAATAAACGCAACACATACACCACCATGGCAACCGGTTTAACCACCCGGCTTTGGCGGTCTGCAAAGGGTGCCGTAATCAGTGGAATGGCCAGTGCCAGAATGCTGCCCAATAATAATTGTCCGGCTGAGAAACCATTCAGAAGTAACCAGACCACTAACAATAAACCGCTGTGCAGCGGCATGGGTAAAAGTCGTGCCATCATGGGTTTACTCCTGTGACTGCGGTTGCTTCAGGAAGCACAGGTAAGGGTTGTGCATGTAACTGCTGTGCCGCGGTCACTGTCAGATCAGACAATGGCCCGCCTAATATCACCATCAGGGGTGAACAGGCTAATAAAATAACCACTGCCGTTACTTTTAATGGATGTGCTTTTTCGGCCTGAGCTGGCTGACCCGCCGCTCGCCAGAACAAGGTGCTGCCAGCTCGGGTTAACATAATCATGGCGGTTAAGCCCGACAATAACAGCGGCGCCCAAATCCAGGAGGCTTCTACGGCTGAAGACGATGCCTGCAGGATCAGAATTTTTCCGATAAAACCGGAGAACGGTGGCATACCAATTAAACCCAGCGCGGCAATAAAGAAGAAGCTGCCAATCAATAAAGGCTGTGCCACCGGACGACCTTTCACAAAACGATCCTGAGCTTGTGCGCGTTGCTCCTGAATTAAACCGGCAATCAAAAACAAAGCCGCAGATAACAAAGTGCTGTGGATTAAATAATACAAACCCGCCGCCGTTGCTTCCGGGGTATTTAATGCCAGCGAAATTAATAAGGTGCCTGCTGAAACAATGACCAGATTAGATGCCAGCATTTTTAAGGTCTGACTGGCTAATACCGCAACAATACCCGCCACCAGCGTCAGTAATGCCAGAGGCCATAGCCATCCCGTCGCCAGGTCCGCTAACTCACCGGCATAGTCACCAAAAATGGCGGTATGCACACGCCAGATACTGTAGATACCTACCTTGGTCATAATGGCAAACAACGCAGCAACGGGCGTTGAAGTGTAAGCATAGGTACGTGGTAGCCAGAAATGCAGCGGTAATAACGCGGCTTTTAAACCAAATACCACCAGTAATAACAAACCGCCAGATTTGGCCAGCTCGATATTTTCTTTATTCAGGTGTGCCACTTTATACGCCATATCGGCCATATTCAGCGTGCCGAATGAGGCGTAAATCATACCAAGGCCAAACAAGAACATGGCCGAACCCGCGAGATTTAATAACACATAATGCACCGCGGCCTGTGTCCGTTGTTTGCCACCGCCGTGAATTAACAACGAATACGAAGCAATTAATAAAATCTCAAAGAAAACAAACAGGTTAAAAATATCGCCAGTCAAAAATGCGCCGTTAATACCCACCACCTGAAACATAAACAGCGGCTGGAAAAACGGGCCTTTATTATCATCGCCAGCACAGGCGTATAAATGAGCGGCCATTGCCAAAATGGCCGTCAGTACCAACATGATCGATGCCAGCGTATCGTTGACCAGCGCAATACCAAACGGCGCTTGCCAGTCCCCCATCATGTACATTTGAGGGCCAAATTTCAGGCTCTGGCCTAATAAAATCAGAGCCACCAGAATCAGTGCCGCGTTCACCGCAAACGCCATTACCCGCTGGCGGGCGATATCACCATGCAAAGGAGGTAATAACAGCAACACACCGGCCACCAGTGGCAATAACACCGGGAAAAAAATCAGATGATCCATCAGGCTCATTTTTCGTCTCCTGCCTGACGGCGCACTTTTTGTGGTAACTCGTCGTGGATCTCCGTTTTACCGTCCACCTGATCATTGGCCAGATCTGAGCGGGCCCGTAATGCCAGAATTAAGGCAAAAGCCGTCATCGCAAAACCAATCACAATTGCCGTTAACACCAGTGCCTGCGGCAAAGGGTCTGCATACACGTCACTCTCACCCAGAATGGCAGCGCCGTTCAGGGTAAGGCGACCACTGGCAAACAAAAATAAATTCACCGCATAAGACAGCAGCGTTAACCCCAGTACCACGGCAAAGGTGTAACCACGCAACACTAAAAACACACCACCGGTGGTAATTGCACCGACACAAATTGCATATAAGGTTTCCACGATTATTGACCTCCTGCTGTCGGACGTTCGGTGGTGGTTAACTTACCCAGGTTCGCCAGAATCAACATGGTGGCGCCAATCACGGTGAAATAGACACCCAGGTCAAACACCATGGCACTGGCCAGCTCAAACTTGCCGACCACCG
The DNA here is from genome assembly GCF_024397975.1 of Bacterioplanoides sp. SCSIO 12839. Classification (NCBI taxonomy): domain Bacteria; kingdom Pseudomonadati; phylum Pseudomonadota; class Gammaproteobacteria; order Oceanospirillales; family Oceanospirillaceae; genus Bacterioplanoides; species Bacterioplanoides sp. SCSIO 12839. The sequence goes on along the minus strand of NZ_CP073745.1, from coordinate 220,821 downwards.
GCCAGTAGAAATAATCAAACCAGGTTGTCAGGAACGGGCGATCAAACAACCAGCTGCCCAGGCCAGATAAAATCGCCAGCGCTAAACCAATTGCAATCATGTAGTGATACGGGAAATCCATCCGTTGCTTCATCCAGCTGACTCCATGGGCAATGTATTGCTGAATTAACGCAATCGCGGTAATCAGGCCGGCAATAAAACCACCGCCGGGTAAGTTATGACCGCGCAGGAAAATGTAAGCCGAAATCAGCAATGCCAGTGGCAGCAAACTCTGTGATACCAATGCCAGCATCATCGGATGTTTGTCTTTTGACCAGGCCACACCGTCCTGATCGGCTGCCGGAATAAACAGACGCATACCCGCCAGCAATTTAAAGATACCCAACGCCGCAATGGCTAATACCGTGATTTCACCCAGGGTATCGAAGCCACGGAAGTCGACCAGGATCACGTTCACCACGTTGGTGCCACCACCACCGGTTTTACTGTTTTCCAGGAAGAAGTCCGAGATGGATTCCAGTGGCCGGGTCAGCATCACGTAACACAGGGTACCAATCACCGCACCAATAGCGGACGCAATACCGAGGTCACGCACGATGCGTTGAATCGAGCTTTCCTGTAGTGGTGTTTTTTGTGGCAGGAAGAATAACGCCAGCAGGAACAGAATAATGGTGGCGACTTCAACCGACAGCTGAGTTAACGCCAGGTCTGGTGCCGAGAAATAAGCAAACGCAACCGCTACCACCAGGCCCACAATCGAAATCATCACCAGCGCCAATAAACGCAGATGACTGAACACCATGGTGGCCACGGTACCAATAATAATGATGATGGTGCCGACCAGCATGATCCAGTCTGCCGGTTGTTGCTCCCGACTACCGTGTGCATCCACCAGCTCCAGCAGAGGCCAACCAGCCACCGCTAATGAGATTAATACCAGATAGGTGATGTAACGTTGCAACTTGCCATTATCAAAACTGTTTTGCAGCTGTGTGGCTTTATGCACCAGATACTGAATGTATTTTTCGAATTCGACCTTGGCATCGATTTCGTTAAATTGCCCCTGAAAATTAAACAAATGGCGACGATTGATATACAGCAGGCTGCCACCCACAACCGCCAGCAAGCTCATCAGCAATGGAATATTAAAACCATGCCAGATCGCCAGGCTGAACTCCGGCAGCGGCCCCTGAATTGTTGCTCCCGCCGCCGCACGCAATAACGCACCCACGGTGAAGTCGGGGAAAATGCCCACCAACAAACAGATGATCACCAGGATCTCCACCGGCACCCGCATATAACGCGGAGGCTCATGAGGGGTTTTCGGCAGATTAACCGGCTCGCCGTTAAAGAACACGTCATGAATAAAACGTAACGAATAAGCCACCGCCAGTGCACCACCCAAGGTCGCTAACACCGGAATAATCCACGACAGAGAACCCAGCGTGTGTTGCGATAAGGTTTCGGCAAACAACATTTCTTTCGATAAAAAGCCGTTCAGCAACGGCACCCCAGCCATCGATGACGCAGCGACCATTGCCAGTGTGGCGGTGTAAGGCATGTATTTCCATAAACCATTGAGCTGACGCATATCCCGCGAACCGGCTTCATGGTCAATAATACCGGCCGCCATAAACAATGATGCTTTAAATACCGCATGGTTAATAATATGGAACACCGCCGCCACTGCGCCCAGTTGTGTATCCAAACCAAACAACAAGGTAATCAGACCTAAATGGCTGATGGTGGAGTACGCCAACAACCCTTTTAAGTCGTGTTTAAACAGCGCCGTATAAGCGCCCACAAGCAAGGTGGCTAAACCCACCATCGACACCACACCGAACCACAGCTCTGTTCCGGACAATACCGGGTAAAAACGCGCCAGCAGGAAGACACCGGCTTTTACCATGGTGGCTGAGTGTAAGTAAGAAGAAACAGGAGTCGGCGCCGCCATCGCATGGGGCAACCAGAAGTGGAATGGGAATTGAGCCGACTTAGTAAAGGCGCCTAACAGAAACAGCACCACAATTAATGGGTAAGCCGTGCTGTCACGTAATAAATCACCACTGGCCAGCACCTCGGTCAGGCTGTAACTGCCAACGGTTTCACCAATCACAATAAAGGCCGCTAACAAGGCCAGGCCACCAGCGCCGGTGATGGTCAACGCCATCCGCGCCCCCTTACGGGCTTCGGTTTTGTCCGACCAGAAACTGATTAACAGGAACGAACTGACGCTGGTTAACTCCCAATAAGCCCAAAGCTGCAGCAGGTTATCGGATAACACCACGCCCAGCATGGCGCTCATAAATAACAGCAAAAAGGCGTAAAACCGCCCCATATGATCCTGATCAGAGATGTAGTAACGGGCGTACAACAACACCAGTAAGCCAATCCCCAGGATCAGCAAACTGAATAACAGCCCCAAACCATCAAGATGAAATGCCAACTCCAGACCGGCGTTGGGAATCCAGCTGGTGTGCCAGTGAATCACCTCTCCGGCCAACACCTGAGGCATCAAGGCCAATAAACACACCAGAGCCAGTGCAGGAATAAAAGCCGTCGCGGCCAGCGTCACCTGACGACCAAAACGGTCAGCCAGCAGTGGGACAAGGGTTCCAAACAGCGGTAGCAGAGGAATCCAAAGCAAAGTCATAACAAGAGTCGCCTCATTCCTGGAGAAACGGTCATCCGAGTTTTCGGGGTCTATGTATCTTTAGGGCTCACTAAAGGCCCCGAAGCCTATCATTGAAAGATAGCACGATCCTTGCAGAACCCCTATATAACGGCCATTTTCTTCCGTCTAGTTTTGTCGATAATGCGGTAATAACCCGTTGAAAAACAATACGCTAACGCACTATCGGGAAAACTACCGATCACAATAAGTCCACATAAAAACGGCGCCTTTGGGCGCCGTTAAAATGTTACTGATGATATTCCGGGCTTAATTCAACCACGGCCTCAACAAAGGCCTTAGCATGCTCCGGATCAACAAACTGGTGAATGCCATGACCTAGGTTAAATACCTGCCCAGAGCCTTTACCATAACTATCGAGAATACGTTTAACTTCCGCACGAATGGTTTTTGGAGACGCGTACAGCACAGAAGGATCCATATTGCCCTGTAATGCCACACGGTCACCAACACGGCCACGGGCGTTACCGATATCTGTGGTCCAATCCAGACCCAGTGCATCGGCACCGGTATCGGCCATGGCTTCTAACCACTGACCGCCACCTTTAGTGAACAGGATCACCGGGATCTTCTGACCGTTATGTTCACGCTTCAGACCTGCAACAATTTGCTCCATGTATTTCAGCGAGAATTCGCGGTAACACACATCACTCAGGCTACCACCCCAGGTATCAAATACCTGTACCGCCTGGGCACCGGCTTCGATCTGGGCATTCAGGTAATCAATCACCGACTTCGCCAGTGTATCCAATAACTGATGCATCACTTCTGGCGTGTCGTACATCATGGCTTTGACATGACGGAAGTCTTTGGAAGAGCCGCCTTCCACCATGTAAGTCGCCAGTGTCCATGGGCTACCGGAGAAACCAATCAGCGGCACACGACCATTCAGTTCAGAACGAATGGTACTAACGGCTTTTAACACGTAATCCAGATCCGCCTGGGTGTTCACCACATTCAGGCTGTTCACATCGGCTTCGGTACGGATGATCTTTTTGAAACGTGGGCCTTCGCCGGTTTCAAAGTACAGGCCTAACCCCATGGCATCGGGGATGGTCAGAATATCGGAAAACAGGATCGCAGCATCCAGCGGGAAACGCTCTAACGGCTGGATGGTAACTTCACACGCCAGATCATGGTTTTTGCACAGCGACATAAAATCACCAGCCTGAGCACGGGTTGCCTTATATTCAGGCAGATAACGCCCGGCCTGACGCATCATCCAGATTGGGGTACGGTCAACCGGCTGACGCAGCAGCGCCTTCAGAAAGCGATCGTTTTTTAATTCTGACATGGGATTCCAGAAACTTAACCAGTGAAAATTTGCCCGGCATCATAACAAAAACATCGCTAAAAAGCCTGACGCCGGGCAATTTGGCATCATTTTCACCTTAACGGTGACATCACTTCATTCCAGATCATCACGGCGGTGAGACGCAATAAATTCAATGGCATCCGCAACGGCCTGTTTAACCCGCTGGTGAATGTCGTGCAGTTCATCCGGCGACATATAAAATGCCATGTCGACTTCGTGACGAATATAGCGTGGCGGTAAATGATTCAGCGCCACACAGGCAATATCAGCCAGATACCCCGCATCCTGGCTGCCAGGCAGACGGGCAAGAATCTCTTCTGCCACCAGCTGCTCATAATAATTACGAATATTGTTATTGATGCTCATACGACCTTTCCAAAATCCGACATAACCTGCATTCCAGCATAGCACTCAGGTAAATTCCTGCTTTACTGAAAGGATATTGTTTTTATGAAAAATTATTGAAGGAGTGGTTATGAAACAGGTCGCCGATATTATGGTGCGCAACCTGCTGACACTGTCACCAGAGTCCAACCTGAAAGAAGCCGAAACCATCATGGCACAACGACAAATTCGCCATATCCCGGTGACCGACGGGGATAACAAACTGATGGGATTAATTACCCAAAAAGAGTTTCTGTCTGAAGCCTTTCGTATTACGGATAAATTTGGCGCCCACCAGCTGGCGAATTACCTGGCAAAAACCGAACTAACCGGCTGCATGAAAACCACCCTGACCACCGTCAAAGCCGACACCCCGTTACGAGAAGCCGGTGACATGTTACACACCATGAAGCAGGGCTGTTTATTGGTGGTGGATGATGAGCAACACCTGATTGGTATTCTCACTTCTCAGGATTTTCTGAAACTGGCGCTCGAGTTGTTACCCGGCGACTGATCCATCAGGAGCTGTTAACAGCTCTTGCGCCACATACTGCCCCACCAGGTGCCCCCATACGTTGCAATACGCCAGCATTTGCGGAGCAAAATATCCCGCCCGTTTTGAATTAAGAAACAAAAAGCCTAATAACTCCCCCTGGTGGCGCAATGGCATGGTAAAGCTGGCGCGCAACCCCACCGCCAGCAGTGCTTCCGAATGGGCACTGATAAACTCCTCCTGGCGAAACTCGCGCATATCGTCCACCACACGAATGGTATTCTGCTCAGCCAGTTGTTGTAACGACGGCACCTTATCCAGTGGCTGGCAATAATCCACAAACGGCGTACCGGCCTCACTTTCAAACATAAATGCAGAAAGGCTCTGGTCATCCGGGTTGTAGCGCGCCAGTGCAAACCGGTCGACCCCTTCGAGCTGTTCACGCAACACACGATAGAGATGTTCAAGCCGCTGATTAAACGGCATGTCAGTGCCAAGCGCACGATAAGGATCGGACAATAAATGAGTCTCTGACATCACTTGTTTCCTACTGATAAATGCATTTTTTCAGACTAAGTGATTTATTACCCGGGCCACTGATGCAAATCAATAGGTCGCTATTCTTGCTGTTCTAAGCTCATTAAAAAGCGAAAACAAGGGATATTGCGATGAACAAAGAAGCCATTCAAAAAGAGTTGTCTGAACGCAAACAGTTACTGCAAAAGCGTGCAGAAAAAGTCGAACGTGATGCCAGTCATCGTGACGAGCCGCTATCCGCTGATTTTGCCGAACAAGCCGTTGAGCGTGAAAACGACGACGTGCTCAGTGCCATTGGTGAAGAATCCCGCCATGAAATTGAACTGATTGATCGCGCTCTGGTGCGCCTTGATCAGGGTGAATACGGGGAGTGTCAGGAATGTGGTGAAGACATTGATGAACTGCGCCTGGCGGCGGTTCCTTACGCTGACCTGTGTATCCGTTGTGCCGAAAAACAAGAGCAGCACGCCTGAGGCAAACCCTTTCGCCGTGCCAAACCAGAGTCTGTAAGCAGGCTCTGGTATTCACACGTCAATACGGGGTCAGGGTTTATCCTCAGCGTTTTTTATTCAGCTCCTCCAAACGTCGTTGCTCAACCTGCTCGGAATAACGAATTAATCGATCCAGCTTGCCTTCTAACGCTTCAATACGCGTGGCCATTTCCGTCAGACGTCGCGTGTTATGTTTTTCTTCACGAATCAGATCCTTTTCATCCTGTTGCATAAAAAAGGAAGAAAAACTGGCGGTGAGCATCGCAAACAAACCAATCCCCATCAGAATCAGAAACGAACCAAACAAACGCCCTGCGGTACTGCCCGGCACAATGTCACCATACCCCACCGTGGTTACGGTTACCCAGGCCCACCAGATACCATCCAGCGGAGTTTCGACATTGGGATCAATCGCCGCCATGACCGTACCGGCAATCACGATAATGACGAAGCTCACCATCAGAGTTGGACCCAGATGATTACGCCCCATGATTTTGCGGAAGGTGCCCGAGGTATTCATCAATACAATAAAAATGGCCAGCAGTCGCAACACCCTTAAACCACCGGCATGGGGCAAGGTTTCCCACAATACCGGCAGACCCGCGGCAACAATTACAATGTTTGCCCAGTTATTAACGAGATAACGTTTTTTGTTGTCCACCGCGATGGTTAACACCACGGTTTCGAGCAGGAAAAATCCCCAGATAAACCAATCGGTAAACGCAGTGACCGCAATAGGGCGCTCAGCCTTAGACTGCAGATACCATTCAAAGACAATCCACATGGCGACAAAAATCATCGGCCCCTCAAATGCGCGCCCTAGTTTTCTGGCACGTTTATTTTCATGAGGTCCAACGCCGGAGAGGCCAAGAATATTGGGTAATGGCGATGCCATAGGATGCTCGGTCACATTTGCTGATAGATAACACTAATGATAGTGAATGCCCCTGAAAAAAACAGGGGCACTGTGCAATGCGCGGTTTGTGTTAGCCTTTTATTTCAACCACCATGGCGGCAGCCACTGAGTTAGCAATAAAACAATGCTGATGGGATTTTTCATGCATGGCCTGAATAGTATCGGCATCCGGAATTTTGTCTCCGCCAAACTCAACCTGAGGGTTTAAAATAATTTTTTCCACCCAGAATTTGCCATCATCGCGCTGACCAAGCACAGCTTCAGCATCATCTGAATAACTCAGTACCTGCAGTCGCTTTTTCGCTGCCAAACTCAGAAATGTCTGCATATGGCAACTGGCCATCGATGCAGCAAGCAGTTGCTCCGGGTCCGCACCAAAATCATTTCCGGCACCACCGGCAGGCAGAACCACACCCTCCTGAAACGCGACCTCATGGCGGCGTTCAAAACTTTGATGATTAAAATCACCCTGTTGATGCCAGCGAATTTTTGCAATATGCGTCGCCATTATTCCCTTCCTTAAGGACTGATTAATTGAGTGTCTTACTCAGAGTAAACGCACCCCGTAATTCACCCATCTGAAAACCGCGGGCCTGATCATCCGGATACAGCTGATCCAACTGAGCAGCAATTGGCTGCGCAATGTTATCGCCATGGCAAGCAAGACATACACCGCCGGTTGGAATCGCTTTCATATAATAAAAGCGGTCGCCTTCGGTTTTTGTCGCTTCCAGTGTTTTTGGATCGGCACCGGCTTTTAATTGTTCAGCGAAAGATTGCATGACCGAGGTTTCCCAATCATTCGGCTGGTTACCCGGGTTACGCCACTTCAGCGAAGTGCGGCCAACCGTCCAGTCACCTTCACTTAACGTCGCCGCAATTTCAGGAGCCTGAGTGTTGCACACCTTGATGGCTGCCTGCGGCCCATCGGTTTTCATGCTTTTTTTTAGCGTTTGTTGTAACTGAACCGCCAACTGTTTCACCTGCTGGCGTGCTTCGTTAATTAATGCCTCATCCGCCTGAACCGGTGCAATGGTTGTCACCATCAGACCAGACAGTGCGGCCGTTATCATCAAACGTTTCATGGTTATCTCTCTATCCGTTGATCTGCAGTGATGCAGTTATTATGAATGACGGTTATTGATAGATGTTCGGGTCCACTTCCACTTTGTGCACACTGCCCTGCCAGCCATCAAAACCGCCGACCAGCATTTTCACCTGATCAAACCCCATTTGTTTCAGGGTATGCGCGGCCAATGTCGAGCGACCACCGTTTTTGCAGTACAGCAATACCGTCGCTTGAGTGTTGGAAAGTGCCGGGTGATTGCCCACCATAAACTCCAGCAAACCACGCGGAACATTCACCCCTCCCGGCAGATGCCCCATATCAAATTCAGCGGGTTCACGAACATCCAGCACAACAACACCGTCTTGTGCCAGCAGAGCTTCAGCGGCATCACCATCAACCGGATTCACCGCATCTCGCGCCTGCGCCAGAAAATCTTCTTTCGTTAAAGCCATATCACACCCAAATAATTCTTAAATAAACACACAGACATATTAGCAAGCCCAGAAAAACAGAAAAGTGCTTTTTACTCCACCAGTGATGATCAGACTCCATTCAGAAAAACAGAGGGAATAACCACCAATAGCCACATAAAGCCATCAGAGGCCAGCCCACATAAGGGCTGAACAGCCACCGCCAGATACGCAGCTGCGGGACATAACCCACGCCATGCACAAAGCCGATACAAATTCCGGCCATGCCCAGAGACAAAGGGCCATGTTTCAGCTCCGCTGTATCCGCTGCAACCAGTTGCGGCATGACCAGAATGGCTACCGACAAAACCAAGGCCACCAGCAATGACAGTCCTCGGGCCCAGCCCTGATACAGCGGGCCATAAGATGAATAATGAGGCTGAAATTCGTCAGACATTATTGTTCCAGGTCGGCATCGCGCTCAAAATTGTCGTTAAATTCCAGCCATAACACATGAATCAGCCCTGCTGAGCAGGCCAGTAAAACACCAAGAATCCAGGCGAAATACCACATAGTGAACCTCCACAGTTCAGTTGCATTAATAGGTTGAATAGCGGTTGTCTTCAATAAAGTCCGTGGTCAGGCGCCCCCACATTTTGTAATACCCCCACCCGGTATAAGCGAGAATAATCGGCACAAACAGCATCGCGACCCAGAACATAATGGTGAGCGTGAGCTCGCTGGAGGTCACATCCCACACCGTGAGACTGACGGACGGATCCGTACTGGACGGCATCAAAAACGGAAACAAACTAAAACCGGCAGTACAAATAATCGATGCGACGGCAACCGAGCTGGCGATAAAAGCCAGCGGCGAGCGATTCAGCAGCGACATCAGCAGCGTCAGCACTAAGCCGACAAACGCCAGAACCGGTGCCAACAAGGTCAGCGGATATTGCTGGTAATTATTCAGCCAGGCAGCGTCCTGTATCACCACCTGCTTTTGCAGCGGTGTCATCACACCCGCGGTATCGGCGGCCTGAATGATCACATAACCATCGATATTGGCGACCCAGATTCCGGCAACCGCAAAACACACCATCACACCGGCCGATAAAACCACACCGGCTGTTCGGGCGCGCTGATGCAGCTCCCCAGCGGTACGCATTTGCAAATACGTTGCACCGTGCATCATCAACATCCCCAAGCTGACAAGGCCCGCCAACAAACCAAACGGATTTAATAACGCCCAGAAGGAGCCGCTGTAGCTGGAGCGCATAAATTCATCCAGCGTAAATGGCACACCCAATAATAAGTTGCCAAAGGCCACACCAAACACTAAAGCCGGAACCGCACCGCCAATGGTCAGCCCCCAGTCCCAGGCATTGCGCCAGCGGGCATCCTCCATTTTAGAACGGTATTCGAACCCGACCGGGCGGAAAAACATTGCAAACAACACCAATAGCAGTGCCCAATAAAAACCGGAAAATGCAACGGCATAAACAACGGGCCAGGCCGCAAAAATGGCACCACCCGCGGTGATAAACCACACCTGATTACCATCCCAGTGAGGGCCGACCGTGTTTAACATGACACGCCGTTCATTATCGGTTTTGCCAAGAATCTTTAATAACGCGCCAACGCCCATATCAAATCCGTCGGTAACCGCAAAGCCAATCAGCAAGACACCAATCAGCACCCACCAGATCAGTTTTAAGCTTTCATAATCCAACATGGTCAATCCTCCTTACGCCGCTGATTGTTCAAAGTGATAACGCCCGGTATGCAAACTGGATGGCCCAAGACGTGCGAAGCGCAACATCAGGTACATCTCAACAATCAGCAACAGGGTGTAAAAGCCAATAAATCCAGCCAGACTTAAATACAGATCTTCAGCAGAGCGGGTCGATACCGACAAATGTGTTGGCAACACCTCACCAATAGACCAGGGCTGGCGACCAAACTCAGCCACAAACCAGCCCATTTCACAGGCGATCCAGGGGGCCGGCAGTGATATCAACAGCGCTTTCAGCAACCAGCGCTTCTGCTCCACCACGCCTTTAGCGCTGTAATAAAACGACAGGCCAATCAATACAAACATCAGGAAGCCCAACCCCACCATAATCCGGAATGTCCAGAACATGGGGGCAACTCGGGGAATGGTATCGCGCGCCGCAGCCTTAACCTGATCGGCCGTCGCATCGGTGACATGGTTGGTGTATTTCTTTAATAACAGGCCATAACCCAGGTCGTTTTTCAGCCGATCAAATTGTTGAAGTATGTCGGCAGAAGTATCGCCGGATTTCATTTGTTGCAATAAACCGTACGCTTCCATGCCACGATAAATGCGTTGCTCATGTTCGCTGATTAAATCTTTAATACCCGTCACTTCTTCGGTGGTTGAGCGGGTTGCAATTAACCCCAGGGCATAAGGGATTTTAATGGCGTAGTCGGTTTGCATGGTTTCTTCATTCGGCAAACCGAATAAGGTAAATGCCGCAGGCGGTTCATGGGTTTCCCATTCCGCTTCAATTGCAGCAAGTTTGGTTTTTTGCACGTCCCCAACTTCGTATCCGGACTCATCACCTAATAAAATAACCGAACAAATCGACGCAAAACCAAAACTGGCGGCAATCGCAAACGAGCGACGAGCAAAAGGTAAGTCCTGTTTTTTCAGCATGTAATAACCTGAAATCGCCAGCACAAACATCGCACCGGTAACGTAGCCAGCCGATACCGTATGAACAAATTTCACCTGAGCCACCGGATTAAAAATCACCTCAGAAAAACTGGTCATTTCCATACGCATGGTTTCATAATTAAATTCAGCGCCCACCGGATTTTGCATCCAGCCATTGGCAATCAGAATCCACAACGCTGACATGTTAGAACCAATGGCGACCAACCAGGTCACCATCAGGTGTTGCAACTTCGATAACCGATCCCAGCCAAAAAAGAACAAGCCAATAAAGGTCGACTCCAGAAAAAAAGCCATCAGGCCTTCAATCGCCAGTGGAGCACCAAAAATATCGCCAACATAATGTGAGTAATACGCCCAGTTTGTGCCGAACTGAAACTCCATGGTCAGGCCGGTTGTCACACCCAGCGCGAAATTAATACCAAACAACTTACCCCAGAATTTCACCATGTCTTTGTAGACCTGTTTATTGGTCATGACATAGGCGGATTCCATAATGGCCAGAATAAAGGCAAGGCCCAGGGTCAGCGGTACAAACAAAAAGTGATAAAACGCGGTAATAGCAAACTGCAAACGCGATAAATCAACAACGCTCTCACTAATCATGCTTAGTGCTCCGTTTCAGATGGTGATAACAAAAGTTCAGAACGAACGGTCGCTGCTTGCGCTTGATCTGCCGGGTTTAACACACCCAGCTGGCGAGCGATCACAGTCTCAGCCTGTGTCATATCCAGCGGTTCGGAGAAATAGGCCTGCTTGATGGCAAAAATCACCACCAGCTTGATCACCAACACCAGCGTCAGCTCACGAATCAGTGGGATAGAAAATAAAGGGCGCGCTTTTTCTCCTGCCTCAGTTGTTTTCACCAGCTATTCCTCTTCACACAATATGCCTCTTAACACAATGATCGCTTCAGGAAACCGTTCAGAACGTCTTTCATACGTCTCTCAAGCGTCACTCAGCAAAGACCAGACCAGTTAATTCAGAGTACTGCCAAGCCGCGGTTAATCAGGGTTTTGGGCTATTGTTCGTGGTTTTCCTTTACCGCTCTTCCGCAATATGACATTTTTGTCACGACAAAACTGACACACTGACACACTATGATGCTGAACAATGAACAAAGCCTGCCGGCGATCACCAGCCTGCTTGAGGCCATACCGGCACCAGCGGTTTTGCTTGATCGGGATTACCGCATCCGTGCTTCCAATGGGGCGTATCGGGAGACTTTTTTACAAACCGGCACCTTACTGAATCGCAAGTGTTATGAGGTGTCACATGGCTACCGCGTGCCGTGTGATCAGGCCGGAGAAAACTGCCCCTTACGCCAGTGCCTGGAAACCGGGCAACGCCAGCGCCTATTACATATCCACAATACTTCCAAAGGACGCGAGCACGTCGATGTCGAACTGACCCCGATTCATGATGAAGAAGGTGAGATTCAATACTTTATTGAAGTGATGACACCGACCAACCGTCACCCGGACTCCCAAAGCAGCATGATCGGTTTCAGCCCGGCGTATACCCGTATGCTGGAATTACTCAGCCGTGCGGCTCCGGCCAACATCAACGTTTTATTATTGGGTGAATCCGGCACCGGAAAGGAATTGGCGGCGCAGTACCTGCACAGCCATAGCCAGCGCAGCGATAAACCTTTTGTGACCGTCGAATGCTCCGGACTGACAGAGTCCTTGTTTGAAAGTGAGTTATTTGGCCATGAAAAAGGCGCGTTTACCGGCGCCACTCATCGCAAGCAAGGGTTGGTTGAATCCGCTCGGGGTGGCACCCTGTTTCTTGATGAAGTAGGCGACATCCCTCTGCCGATGCAGGTTAAGCTGCTGCGTTTGATCGAATCCGGCAGCTATCGCCCGGTGGGAAGTGTGAATCCGAAACAAGCGGATTTTCGATTAATCTGCGCCACACACCGCCAATTGAGACAAATGGTCGAGGAAGGCCGCTTTCGTCAAGACCTGTACTATCGTATCAGTCCTTTTCCGGTTCATTTGCCTTCCCTGAGAGAGCGCTCTCAGGACATTATTCCCCTCGCCAATCATTTATTAAAACAACTGCGACAGGATAAACCGTTAAAGCTGTCCGACCAGGCATGCCAGTGGCTCTGCCAACAACGCTTCCCGGGTAACATCAGGGAACTGCGTAATCGTTTGGAGCGCGCCATTCTGCTCTGTGACAGCGGGCTGATTGAAACCGAACATCTGGTGGTTGAACAAGAAGATAAGCTAGCCACTGATGACCCGATGCAGAAATTAACCATGAGCGTCATTGCCGAGGAAAACATCGTGCCGTTATCACAACTGGAACAGCGATATTTACAGCAGGTGTCGACGCATTATTCAGGCAGCAAAGCGGATCTGGCACAACAGCTAAACATCAGTGAACGTACGCTATACCGCAAACTCAAGGGATTGAGTTAATAAAAAATGATTAAATTATCAAAAATGGGACTCCTGCTATAGTCATACAACCCAGCATGGTGAAAAATATCATTAGGCCTTACTTTTTACGTTGTTTTAATAACCCGATACTGGGTAGATAACGTAAGGTGCGCGCCTCTGTGCTTCTCACAAATATCAGGACTATCCGGGCATTTTCGACCAATTGAGGGAAGCATCTTTGCAACGCTTTTCTATACTTAAGGTCCAGGTATGAGGTAACCCCCTCTCCCGCGATCAAAATGGAATTATTATGGCTGCCGAACACCGTGAACACCCCCGCTTTAACAGTGAGTTTATTGCTCAGTTACAACTTGCTGATGATTCCTGGCATGATTGCACCGTTACGGATTACTCCCATACCGGTATGAAACTGGCCTGGCCACACGGCCCGGCAGAGGTGGATGATCAGCAGCCACTGCTACTGAAGCTGCAACTGGAAAGCGAATTACTGGAAGTCAAAGTCCTGTGGATGCATCAGGAAGATAAGGAAGTTGGGGTAAAATTTCATCATCCGGATGATAAGATTTTTCTGCGTTTGCAGGAGTTCAATCAGTCACACAAAGCTCAGGGCGGCTTAGCCGCTGATAAGCGTCAGCAGTTCCAGCAAGCCTTTCAGAACATCGCCAATAAAACCATCGACTACTTGCCCAAGCAATGGCTGCCGAATTTCCTGGAGAGCACTTTCGATCAGGCCAATATGGCACGCAATACCGCTGAGCAGCAGCTTTGGCTAAAGCTCGAGAAACAGTCAAAGCAACATGCACCGGAGTTCTTGCAGGTATTCAAGCGTACCTTACAACAACAAATGGAGCGCTGGCAGGCGGGAAAACCGAAAGAGACTCGTGAACAACAGACGCAAACTCAGGGCAGCGAAAATTTATCACTGGTGCAACAAGATGACTTTGAAGAATGGCTACTGGCCAAAGTCACAGCATCACACCTGCAATCCCGCCTGAGTCATGTGAGCTTCGAAGTACGACAGCTGCTGGATACCTTATCTAACGCCAAGACCGAGGATTGCTTCAATCCCATCGGCCCCAATACCGTCACCGATGCCTTTCGGGATGCTCTGGAGAAATTACAGCTTCCTCAGGAAGCACGCGCGCTGGCATTTGATACCTTTGAGCAAGCGGCTTATCAGGGGTTGCAAAACTGCTACCAGGAAATCACCAAACAAATCGATATCCCAATGTCGATGCGCTACCGTCGCCGCAGCACTCCCCCGTCATCACCGGTAGTACAGCTGAGCTCCGCCTCAACATCATCCCCGACACCAAACGATGGTGACATGGTGGCTCAAGCCGCCAATGAACATCAAATGCAGCCCCAGCCGATGGCGGTTAATGCGCAGAGTGGCAGTACACTGCAGAATTTCCAGCGCCATCAACAAGAGGCACGCCAAGCTTATTCCAACATTCAGTCACTGTTGCAGCTGCGTTACCAGCGCTTTGAACAGCTACAACATAGTGAAGCCGTCGCCCTGCCGGTTGCAGCGCCACAAACCGTCGAAAATGTTTTGTCGGACCTGGCCAGCAAAGAAGACAACATGCCGGCCAACATTCGTGAGCAAGTCGAAAAAGCACTGGCAGAAAAAGAAAACAGTTTGCCTGCAGACTCCCGTGATGCGATTGAAACCATCGAACAGGTCACGCAGAACCTGATTGCCAATGAGCAGGTGGCCGATTTTGTGAAGCCACATATTGAACGTCTGGGCTGGCCGTTATTGCGGTTAATGATGAAGGATGCCAGCTTACTGTTTAACCCGGAACACCCGGGACGCCTGGTTCTGAACCAGCTGGCGAAACTTGGCAAACTGACCACCAATGGTGAGTCGCGCCTGAGCGACAAACTGAATAAGTTGATCGAACCGCTGGCCGCCAACCTTGAAGATGATGAAACCTCGCTGGATGAATTGCTGGAAAGCCTGCAGGGATTGGTTTCTAACGCGGAGCGTAAGGCAAAACAAAACGCCGACCGTGTGGCCCAAGCAGCCGAAGGTGAACACCAATTACAAAAAGCCCGTCAGAAGATTGAGCATTTAATCGGTAAAGACAGCTCCGGCCGTACATTGCCTAATTGCGTGGTTGAATGGTTAAACGAAGGCTGGAAACAACTGCTTAGCCTGCTGCTGTTGCGCGAAGGTGTCGACAGCAAACGTTTCACCGGTGCCGTGAAACTGTATCGTCAGGTGCTGTCATTATTCAGCCCGAAAAATGCTGGCCGTAAAGAATTACTGGGACGTTTCAGCCCGATGATGGAACTGGCCCGCAACGAGCTGGATCAATTGAATGGCAGCCTGCCACAACACCAGAAATGGCATGATGAAATCCTATCGGCGGCGAAAGAACATCTGGATCAGGGTCAGGTACGTGAAACCGTTGACCTGCCAACCTTTGTTGCTGAACAGGAAGAAGAAGTCCCAGAAGGACGTGGCACCCGCAAAGCACAGAACCTGCAGGTCGGCGACTGGCTGTTACTGACTCGTCAGGATCAGGCGGTGTCGATTGTCTGGATTGCCCCGGACTACTCCAAGTTTGCTTGTGTGAATCACAGTGGTATGAAGGTCATCGATTTCACTCTGGCAGAGCTGGCGATTGCCTTTGATCAGAACCAGGTGAAACGCCTCTATGAACAAGACGAGTCGGCTGTCGATCAGAGTGTCGACAAACTGGTACAGCAGATTTATCGCGACTTGTCTGAGCAAGCCAATATTGACTCATTAACCGGCTTGTCTAACCGTCAGCATTTCGTTCAGCAGCTGCATGAAGTGTTTGAACAAAGCAGCCGCAGTTCCACCGCAGCCACTCTGTGTATGATCGATATTGACCAGTTTAAACTGATCAACAAAAGCTATGGAATGGAAGGTGGTGATGCCTGCCTGCAAAGCCTGGCAACTATCCTGGATGATCAGGAAAGCGATAGCTTATGCGCCCGCATTGGCAGTAACGAGTTTGCCATGCTGTTGCGCCGTACCGATATAGAACAGGCGGAAGCCATCGTACGTGAGCTGAAGCAGCGGGTTGAAGAATTTGATATCGATTGTGACGATCAGAAGTTCCGCATTCATATCAGCGTTGGCCTGGCAGAAATGAATAATGATCAGGTCAATGCTGCGGATCTAATTGAACAAGCCGAAGCTGCCTGCCTGGTCGCTAAAGAAAAAGGTGGCAGCCGCATTATCCGTTATCAATTTGATGATGCCTCCCAGCAACGCCAGGATGAGTTTATGGCCTGGGGCAACAAGCTGAATCAGGCTCTCACCAATAACCAACTGAAAGTGTTGTGCCTGCCGGTGCAAGGTATTCAGGAGCGCCATAAGGACGAGAAACAATATGAGATTCTCGTCAGTATTCAGGATGACAATGGCGAACATATCCCACCAATGGAGTACCTGCAGGCGGCGGAAAATTACAATCGCATGTATATGCTGGATCGCTGGATTCTGGAGCAGGTGGTGCAATGGCTGGCCCACAACAGCGATACCGCTGCCAACATTGATCGCTTTATTTTGCGTCTGTCAGGACACGCCATCAACGATGAAGCGTTACTGACGTACATCTTCGAGCAGGCGCGGGTGCATGACATTCCTGTGGATAAAATCTGTTTTGAACTGAACGAAACCTCGGCCATTCGCAATTTAGATGATGCTGCTGACTTTATGCACGAGATGCGCAGCCTGGGTTGCCAGTTTGTATTATCAGATTTTGGTACTGGCCAATCCTCGTTTGAATACCTGAAAAGTCTGCCCGTCGACTACGTTAAGATTGACCACAGCTTTATCGACAACCTGCATACCAGCTCTGCCGATTATGCCTTGGTGAAATCAATTCAGGACATCACCCACTTTATGGCGAAAAAGACCATTGCTGAATATTCCAGCAACAGCAATGTCTGGGAAATTCTGAAGAGTATTGGTATTGATTATTGTGTCTCCAGCACAGAAGAACTGACGACGCTGCCAGACCTGGCGGCAACGGTTTAAGCAGCGGAGCCAAACTGGGATCTCCCCAACATAAGGCATCACAAAACGCAGTGTTGCCTTGTGTTGATTAATTCGTCGATGGTTTCCATCGTATGGGCATAACCTTTCTGCCACAGTCAGTGTACAATCCGCGCTCTGTTATTCAGCCACTGATTCAGCATTGATTATGAAACTGCTTCTCAGCCTTCTTGTATTTTCTTTTTTAACGGCCTGCTCTGTAGGTAACCTGCCGAATAATTTGTCTCGCTCCATGATGAATCAGGAAGACCCGGAAGTTGTCGCCGCCGGGGCTCCCGCTTATTTGTTGTTACTGGATGCCCTGATTCTGACCTACCCGGATGACGAAGAGTTTTTACTCGCTGGCGCACGCCTTTATGGTGCTTATGCTGGTGTATTTGCAGAAGACGAAAGTCAGGCCAAGTTGATGGCCAACAAAGCCATGGATTATGCCCGTCGTGCCTTGTGTGAATACGACGACGATTTATGTCTGGCAACCGAAGGCCAGCTGGATGAACTCACGACGTTATTGAACGACGAATACGATGAAGACGATGTTCCGGTCGTTTATGCCTTCGCGTCAGCTTGGGCTGGCTGGATTCAGGCCAACAGTGATGACTGGAATGCGATCGCTCAGGTCGGCAAAGTCAAAGCCATGATGCAATGGGTGGTTGGTTATGAACCGGATTATGACAACGCCACGGTACAGGTTTATCTGGGTGTGCTGGAAACCCAGCTGCCGCCATCTCTGGGTGGCAAGCCGGAAGTGGGCCGCAACTATTTTGAACAAGCCCTGGCCTACACCAATGATCGCCATCTGATGGCCAAAGTGTTGTTTGCTAAGCAATACGCTCGCCTGTTATTCGATCAGGAACTCCACGACCGCTTACTGCAGGAAACACTGGATGCCGACCCAGAAATGGAAGGCCTGACTCTGATCAACACGTTAGCTCAACGCCAGGCCGCCGAATTATTGGCTGAGTCTGCCGAGTACTTTGAATAATTACCGCTAAAAAGCACGAGAGAATCACCATGAAATACATCTCTGGTTTATTGCTGGCACTGATGCTGAGTAGCCCGGTTGTCAGCGCCGCCACACTGAAAATTGCGACGTTAGCGCCAGATGGTACTAACTGGATGAAACTGATGCGCCAGGCCGCTAAAGACATCAAGCAACAAACCGATGGCCGGGTGAAGATCAAGTACTTCCCGGGCGGCGTACAAGGCAGCGATAAAAGTGTGCTGCGTAAGATGCGTATTCGCCAGCTTCAGGGCGGTGCCGTTTCCACCGGCGCAATGGCACACATCGCCAGTGCCGCACTGCTGTATAACCTGCCCTTCACGTTCCGCAATCTGGACGAAGTTCGTGCCGTGCGCAATGAGTTTGATCCGGTAATCGCACAGGCATTAGCTGATAAAGGCTACATCATGCTGGGCTTATCAGAAGGTGGTTTTGCTTACCTCATGTCTGACAAACCGTTAAAAACTTCCGATGACGTTCGTACTCAGAAAGTCTGGGTACCAGAGGGTGATATTGTCAGCCAAACGACGTTTGAAGCAGGTAATGTGGAACCCATTTCATTACCGGTATCGGATGTCTACACCAGCCTGCAAACCGGCTTAATTGATACCATTGCGGCCAACCCAACCGGTACCATTGCCATGCAATGGCACACCAAACTGAACTACGCCACCGACTTTCCGTTAATTTTTCTGTTCGGCATGATGATTGTTGATGAGCGTGCGTTTAACAAACTGAGCACAGCAGATCAGACCATTGTGCGCCAAACCATGGCGGATACCTTTAAAGCAATGGACGCTCAAAACGAGAAAGACGAAATTGGTGCCCGAAAAGCATTGGAGCAAAACGGCATGACGTTTGTGGAACTGTCAGATGCGGATAAAGCACTGTGGCAGGAACTGGCGAATAAAGCGCTGGCTGAACTCAAGGCCAAAAATGTGTATCCGGCTGATGTCTTTGCTCGCTTACAGCAAACGCTGGAAAATTATCGTCAGCAACAACCTCAACAACAAACAGCGACAGCAGAATGAAGCCAGGCCTGCTCAACACAATATTGCGCTGGGTCTACCGCGCGGAAGATGCCGTGCTGATTTTGTTGTTGTTGGCCATGATCGTCCTGGCAGGCATCGACATCATTGCCCGCTCGGTATTTGGTGGCGGCATCACCTGGGTACCACCCCTGTTGCGCGTTATGGTGCTGTGGCTTGGCTTATTGGGCGCTTTGCTGGCGACCCGAACTCGCGAACACATCGCCATCGATATCATTAACCGTATGGCGGGCGACACGGTGAAGCGCATCAGTGCTGTCATTACTTCACTCTTCGCTACCTTTGTATGTGCGGTTATTGCCTGGCACAGCAAAGAGTTTGTTGCCGGTTCCATGGAATACGATGATATCGCGTTTGCACGCGTCCCCGCCTGGCCGTTACAGGTAATTATCCCGCTCAGCTTTGGTCTGATGGCACTGCGTTTTGCCATACAAGCCGTTAACAGCGCACTCTACGGATTACCGCAAGAACAAGAAAATGCGGAGGCCTCCGCATGAGCATTCTGGTTCCTCTGATTCTGCTGTTATTGGCACTCGCGGGTGCGCCATTATTTACCGTTATCGCGGCGTCAGCTTTATGGGGGTTTTATCAGACCGATGTTGATCTGCAGGTGATGGCGGTTGAGATTTATCGCGTAGCTGAGATGCCAGTACTGATTGCGATTCCTCTCTTTACCTTTGCCGGTTATTTGTTGGGTGAGAGTAAGGCACCACAACGTCTGGTACGCATTACAGACGCCTTTCTGGGTTGGATGCCAGGTGGTCTGGCGATTGTTGCTTTGGTTGCCTGTGCTCTATTCACCGCCTTTACTGGCGCATCCGGCGTGACCATTGTGGCGTTAGGTGCCTTATTGGTTCCGGCTCTGCAGAAGGCAGGCTATCGTCAGCAGTTTAACTTAGGCCTGGTTACTACCTCCGGTAGCCTGGGTCTGTTATTTGCGCCGTCTTTGCCGCTGATCTTATACGGTGTGGTAGCGCAACAAATGGCGCTGGATACTCCGGTCAGCATTGATGATTTATTCCTGGCTGGTTTACTCCCGGGTGGTTTGATGTTGCTGGCGTTATCCGTTTACGCGGCCCTACAGCCACGCGAACACCATAAAACCGACCATACTTTTGACAAAGCAGAAGCCTGGGCGGCACTTAAAGACACGGCCTGGGAAATTCCCTTACCAATCGTGGTGCTCGGCGGTATTTATTCCGGCTTTTTTGCTGTATCGGAAGCAGCAGCGATCACTGCGTTTTACGTATTAGTGGTAACCGTATTGATCCGCCGTGAAATCAGCTTTGAGAAGCTTCCAGGAGTGATGCGCGACTCGATGAAACTGGTCGGTGCGATTCTGCTGATTCTGGCCGTATCGCTGGCATCGACCAACTATATGATTGATGCCGGAATTCCTGAGCAGATTTTTGATTTTATTCAGCAACACGTGAGTGATGGCTTTACCTTCCTGTTGCTACTGACACTGTTCCTGCTGGTACTGGGCATGATGCTGGATATCTTCTCAGCGATTGTCATTATGATTCCTATCATTCTGCCAATCGCTGTAGAGTACGGTATTCATCCGATTCACCTGGGTATTTTATTCCTGGCGAATATGCAGCTGGGTTATTTTACTCCGCCTGTCGGGATGAATCTGTTTATTGCCAGCTTCCGCTTTAATCAACCAGTAATGACACTCTATCGAGCGACACTGCCATTCTTCTTTATCCTGTTGATCACCGTTTTGATCATCACCTATGTTCCGCAACTGAGCCTGGCTTTGCTGTGATTCCATAACTTTTGATCCTTGAGGTCGTGATCACCACGACCTCAAGGAACAGTCTGTTAATAGAAATCATATCAATCGAGACATTTCTTTACTGCCGCTTGCCAATCATGACGAGCACTTGCCCAAACTGACGGTGACATTCGCTATATTGTTTTCCGTGGTCGCAGCCTTTTAGGCGGGGCAGCAACCATGTTCATGATCCTCTTCTCACGGATGAGTAGACTTTCTCTCCAACGGCTAACGGGTTAACCTGTTAGCCGTTTTTTTATACAATTTTTTTCAAATATAAGAACAAATAAAACGGAGAAGAAGCATGGCGAGTCTGATGGCTAAGATCAGCGGTAAAGTCGTGGAGTTTCTGGTAAAGCCAACGTTTCAGCCTGACTTTCCTATTCAGAAACAACGTAAAAGGCTCGATTTCCTTCAGAAGTTTGCGCCAATGCCACTAACAGTGGAAAAAATCGAGATAACCATCGATGGCGTTCCCGCCTGGCGATTAACACCTTTGAATGCGTCCGGCAGCAATCAGCAGTTATTGTATCTTCACGGTGGTGGATATGTTTCCGGCTCTCCACAAAGCCATGGAGACATGGTCGCGCGATTAGCCCGTGAAAGCCGCTTAACCACCACCCTGATCGATTATCGACTCGCACCAGAGCATCCCTTCCCGGCAGGCCTGGACGACGCAATCACAGCCTATAAAGTCCTGGCTCAACAAGGGCCTGTGTATATCGGTGGCGATTCTGCCGGAGGCGGGCTGACACTGGCACTGATGCAGCGCATCAGAGAGTTAAGCTTACCGAGCCCGGAAGCCTTAATCTTATTCTCACCCTGGACTGATCTTGCCTGTAGCGGTGACACATTTGATGCACGTTCAAACAGAGAGAAACTGCTATCACCCGGCTGGATTCGTAAAATGGTGCCATCGTATGCCGGTGAAACACCACTGAGCGAACCATTAATTTCGCCACTGAATGCCGATTTCAGCGGTTTTCCACCAACATTGATACAAGTGGGCAGTGAAGAGATTCTTTACAGCGACAGCGCCCGACTGCACGAAAAAATGAACCATGCGGGTGTGCGTGTTGTATTAAGTGAATACCCTGAAATGTGGCATGTTTTCCAACTTCATGCGGGCTATATGCCAGAGTCTAAACAAGCATTGAAGGAAGTTGCACGCTTTATTCGCAGCCTCCATTAGAAACCGCTCAGACGAGCATAAAAAAACCCGTGCTCTTTTCAGAACACGGGTTTTTTTGTTCGGCTGAACCGCGAATATTATTCGCCAGCTTCTTCCTGAACTTCTTCAACGTCGGCTTCAACAACCGGACGATCAACAAGCTCAACATAAGCCATAGGTGCATTATCACCCGCACGGAAGCCACATTTCATAATACGAATGTAACCACCTGGACGGTCTTGGTAACGCGGACCCAGATCAGTGAACAGTTTACCTACTGCTTCTTTGCTACGAGTACGAGCAAAGGCCAGACGGCGGTTAGCAACTGAGTCTTCTTTTGCAAGAGTAATCAGTGGCTCAGCTACACGACGCAGCTCTTTTGCCTTTGGCAGAGTAGTCTTAATGATTTCATGCTCGAACAAGCTCACCGCCATGTTTTTGAACATGGCTTGACGGTGTGCGCTTGTACGATTGAAGTGACGACCACTTTTACGATGACGCATGGTTTAATTCCTTACTAACTGAACGTTAAAGCTTACGCTAAAACCTTATCGTCGTTACGCAGAGAAGCTGGCGGCCAGTTCTCTAAGTGCATACCCAACGACAGACCACGGGAAGCCAGAACGTCTTTGATTTCAGTCAGAGACTTCTTACCTAAGTTTGGAGTCTTCAACAGCTCTACTTCAGTACGCTGGATCAGATCACCGATGTAGTAAATGTTTTCTGCTTTCAGACAGTTAGCCGAACGAACAGTTAACTCCAGATCATCTACTGGACGCAGCAGGATCGGGTCAATCTCTTCTTCTTCGCGTTGCTGTTCAACAACTTCTTCGTTTTCCAGGTTCACGAAGATGGCTAATTGCTGTTGCAAGATGGTCGCAGAACGACGGATCGCTTCTTCCGGATCAATAGTTCCGTTGGTTTCTAAATCGATAACCAACTTATCCAGGTCAGTACGCTGTTCTACACGCGCAGAGTCTACGCTGTAAGAAACACGCTTAACCGGGCTGAACG
This sequence comes from Bacterioplanoides sp. SCSIO 12839, assembly GCF_024397975.1. Lineage (NCBI taxonomy): Bacteria > Pseudomonadati > Pseudomonadota > Gammaproteobacteria > Oceanospirillales > Oceanospirillaceae > Bacterioplanoides > Bacterioplanoides sp. SCSIO 12839. The sequence goes on along the minus strand of NZ_CP073745.1, from coordinate 197,352 downwards.
TTGCGTCTAATTGCAGTTTACCAATCGCCTTGGTTTCTTCATCGTTTTGATTACGAGCTTCAACAGTTTCGTAACCACGACCAGAAGCTACCTTCAGGGTCATTTTCAGTTCAGTGCCTTCGCCCAGATGAGCGATAACATGATCTGGGTTTGCAATTTCAACACCGTGATCCAGTTGAATATCGGCAGCAGTGACTGCGCCAGGACCCATTTTGCTTAAGCTCAGAGTCGCTTCGTCGCGTTCGTGCAATTTGACTGCAACGCCTTTCAGGTTCAGTAAGACTTCAATTACGTCTTCCTGAACACCTTCAATTGCGCTGTACTCATGCAGTACGCCATCGATTTCGCATTCAACGATTGCTGCGCCCGGCATGGACGACAACAGGATACGACGTAATGCGCTGCCCAAAGTATGACCGAAACCACGTTCCAGTGGCTCCAGAGTAACCTTGGCATGGGTAGTGTTTACTTCGTCAACTTGGATATGACGAGGAGTTAAAAACTCATTAACTGCACGCTGCATAGCTGCCCCTTAAGTTCCTCTATTATTTAGAGTAAAGTTCCACGATCAGGTTTTCGTTGATCTCTGCTGGGAGATCAGCGCGCTCAGGAACTGCTTTGAAAGTCCCTTCCATCTTGCCAGCGTTAACATCAATCCAGCCACAATCGGCACGGTTGCCTGCTAACTCAAGCGCAGTTTTAATACGATCCTGTGACTTAGACTTCTCACGTACTGCAACTACATCACCAGACTTAACCTGGTAAGAAGCAACGTTGACAGACTTGCCGTTAACGATGATAGCTTTGTGAGAAACTAATTGACGTGCTTCCGCGCGAGTAGAGCCGAAGCCCATGCGGTAAACAACGTTGTCCAGACGTGACTCAAGAAGTTGCAGCAGGTTTTCACCGGTTGCGCCTTTACGACGAGCTGCTTCTTTGTAGTAGCCACGGAATTGCTTTTCCAGAACACCATACAGACGACGTACTTTTTGCTTTTCGCGCAGCTGCAGACCGTAGTCTGACAGACGACCGCGGCCTGCACCGTGTACACCTGGTTTGGTTTCTGCTTTACATTTAGAGTCCAGTGGACGCACGCCGCTCTTCAGGAACAGGTCCGTTCCTTCACGACGAGACAGTTTACACTTAGGACCAATATAACGTGCCATATTTCTGCCTCCTTATACGCGACGCTTCTTAGGTGGACGACAACCGTTATGTGGGATCGGCGTTACATCAGTGATGTTGCTGATCTTATAACCACATGCGTTCAGAGCACGAACTGCTGATTCACGACCTGGACCCGGGCCTTTAACCTCTACGTCCAGATTCTTCAGACCATACTCTTTGGCTGCTTCGCCAGCGCGCTCTGCAGCTACCTGAGCCGCGAAAGGAGTGCTCTTACGAGAACCACGGAAACCAGAACCACCGGCGGTTGCCCATGACAGAGCGTTACCTTGGCGATCAGTAATGGTCACGATGGTATTGTTAAAAGAGGCGTGGATGTGCGCAATGCCATCGACGACCGTCTTTTTAACTTTTTTCTTAGTTGATCTATTTGGCTTAGCCATTTTTAAATCCTGCTTTTAATATCAACACTGCAACAAGTCGAATGCAGCTACACTAAAAGTCCGATTCGTAAATGAATTAACAAACTGTTAATTACTTACGGATCGGCTTACGCGGACCCTTACGGGTACGTGCGTTCGTTTTAGTACGCTGACCGCGAAGTGGCAGGCTACGACGGTGGCGAATACCGCGGAAGCAACCCATGTCCATCAAACGTTTGATGTTCATTTGTACTTCACGACGAAGATCACCTTCTACCGTGTACTTAGCAACTTCGTTACGAACAACATCCAGTTGATCTTCGCTCAGTTCACCAATTTTGGTGCTCTCAGCAATGCCTGTAGCGGCACAGATTTTCTGGGCAGTTGTTTGACCAATGCCAAAAACATAAGTCAAAGAAATAACTGCATGCTTGTTGTCAGGAATGTTGACACCGGCAATACGGGCCATATGTCTAACTCCGATACTTTACTTAATGAAAGGGCGCAAAATAGTACAGATGGCTTGATCAAAAATCAAGCCATCTGAATATTTTAAGGCACCCGCCTTGCCAGGAGTAAACTCCTGAGCTGTCAGAGGATTAACCCTGACGTTGTTTGTGCTTAGGATCTACTGAGCAGATCACTCGCACACTGCCGTTACGACGAATGACTTTGCATTCACGACAGATTTTCTTAACAGACGCACGTACTTTCATGACAGTCTCCTAAATCCGGCTCAGCGAGCTGAACCAAAATTCTTCAGGTTTGCTTTCTTCATCAGTGATTCGTATTGGTGTGACATCAGATGCGATTGCACTTGAGCCATAAAGTCCATTACAACAACCACGACGATCAGCAGCGAAGTTCCACCGAAGTAGAAAGGCACATCCGCAGCAACTACCAGGAATTGCGGCATCAGACAGACTGCGGCAATGTACAGAGATCCGAACAAGGTCAGGCGACCCAATACGCTATCGATGTACTTGGCAGTTTGTATTCCAGGGCGAATACCCGGGATAAATGCACCTGACTTCTTCAGGTTCTCAGCTACATCTTTCGGGTTGAACATCAACGCTGTGTAGAAGTAGCAGAAGAATATGATACCGGCCGCAAATAATACGATGTACAGCGGCTGACTTGGCGCTAACGCAAGGCTAACGTCCTGCAGCCATTCCATACCTTCACTCTGGCCAAACCATTGACCCAGAGATGCTGGGAACAACAGTAAGCTGGAAGCGAAGATCGCTGGAATCACACCGGCCATATTCAGTTTCAATGGTAAATGACTGGATTGCGCCGCCATCATCTGACGACCTTGCTGACGTTTAGCATAGTTGATGGTGATACGACGTTGGCCGCGTTCTACGAAGACAACAAAACCAATAACAACTACCGCCAAAGCAGCAATAACCAGCAATACCAGAATATTCAGGTCACCCTGACGCGCAGACTCGAAAGCCTGACCAATTGCACTTGGCAAACCAGCAACAATACCTGCAAAGATCAGAATGGAGATGCCGTTACCGATACCACGCTCGGTAACCTGCTCACCCAGCCACATCATAAACACGGCACCGGCAACAAATGACGGTACAGCAGCGATGTAGAAATCCAATCCGCTTGAGAAAGTGACGCCCTGACCAGCTAAACCAGCCGAGACGCCAAAGGCTTGAATGGTCGCCAGCAATACCGTGCCATAGCGCGTGTATTGCGTGATTTTACGGCGACCCGCCTCACCTTCTTTCTTTAATTGTTCCAGCTGTGGGCTCACTGCCGTTAACAATTGCATGATAATCGATGCCGAAATGTACGGCATGATACCCAATGCCAGGATACTCATGCGTTCCAGTGCACCACCAGAGAACATGTTGAACATTTCCAGGATCGTGCCCTGGTTCTGTTCAAACAGACGCGACAGTGCATCCGGGTTGATCCCAGGTACCGGGATATGGGTACCAATTCGATATACAACAATTGCCAGAAGTACGAAACGGATGCGAGCCCAAAGCTCGCTTAATCCGGATTGCATACCCTGTGGTAATGAGCCTTGCCTAGCCATTAGTCTTCGACCTTTCCACCTGCCGCTTCAATAGCAGCTTTAGCGCCTTTAGTGACTTTTAAACCTTTTACGGTTACAGCTTTTTTCACTTCACCGGACAGAATCACACGAGCTTCTTTGATCTTCTCGCCGATTACGTCAGCCGCTTTCAGTGCAGCCAGATCTACCACGTCGCCTTCAACCAGCGCTAATTCGTTCAGACGAATTTCAGCAACATATTGTGCTTTGCGCGAAGTGAAACCGAACTTAGGCAGACGACGGTGAATAGGCATCTGACCGCCTTCAAAACCTGGTGCTACCTTACCGCCAGAACGAGACTTCTGACCTTTGTGACCACGACCACCAGTCTTACCCAGACCAGAGCCGATACCACGGCCAACACGTTTAGCAACAGGCTTGGAACCAGGAGCTGGGCTCAATTCATTGAGACGCATATTACTCTCCTTCGACCTTAACCATGTATTGAACTTGGTTGATCATGCCGCGAACAGAAGGAGTATCTTCCAGTTCAACAGTGTGACCAATACGACGCAGACCCAAACCTTTCATGGTTTCGCGGTGCTTAGGCAGTTTGCCAATCGTGCTGCGAGTTTGGGTTACTTTTACGGTTTTCTTAGCCATAACAATTACCCCAGAATCTCTTCAACAGACTTGCCACGCTTCGCTGCAACCTGCTCAGGTGATTTCATCTGAGCCAGACCGTTGAAAGTTGCACGAACAACGTTCACCGGGTTAGTTGAGCCATAGCACTTAGCCAGTACGTTTTTAACACCAACCATTTCCAGTACTGCACGCATCGCACCACCGGCGATGATACCAGTACCTTCAGATGCAGGCTGCATGTAAACCTGTGCACCAGAGTGACGGGCTTTAACTGGGTATTGCAGAGTGCTGCCGTCCAACTGTACGGAAACCATGTTGCGTTTTGCTTGTTCCATAGCCTTTTGAATTGCCATTGGCACTTCACGAGACTTACCACGACCAAAACCTACACGACCAGCGCCATCGCCAACCACGGTCAGAGCAGTGAAGGCGAAGATACGACCACCTTTTACTACTTTGGCTACACGGTTAACCTGAACCAGCTTCTCTTGCAGTTCGCTTTCGTTACGTTCTACACGTTCATTATTTGCCATGATCTTTACCCTTTAGAATTCCAGGCCGTTTTCACGAGCCGCATCAGCCAGAGCTTTAACACGACCATGGTATTTGAAACCGGAACGATCAAATGCAACTTTCGTTACACCAGCTTCTTTCGCACGTTCGGCGATCAGCTGACCAACTTTGGAAGCGGCATTAACATTACCAGTGATTTCGTTACGCAGATCAGCTTCTACCGTAGAAGCAGTAGCCAAGACGGTAGCGCCATTGGCAGAGATGATCTGTGCGTAGATGTGTCTGGGCGTACGATGAACGCACAGACGTACCGCGCTCTTCTCACGGATATGTGAGCGAGTTTTCTGAGCACGGCGCAAACGAGCTTTTTTCTTCTCATTCATGGCCTAGACCTTACTTTTTCTTGGCTTCTTTACGACGCACATTTTCATCAGCATAACGAACACCTTTACCTTTATAAGGCTCTGGTGGACGGTAGCCACGGATTTCTGCTGCAACCTGACCAACTTTCTGCTTGTCGATACCTTTGATAACGACTTCAGTTTGGCTAGGAGTTTCGGCTTTAACGCCTTCTGGCAGCTCATAATCAACAGGATGAGAGAAGCCTAATGACAGATTCAGAGTGTTGCCGGATGCTTTCGCACGGTAACCAACACCTTGCAGGATCAGTTTTTTCTCAAAGCCTTCAGATACACCTTTAACCATGTTGTTAACCAGTGCACGGAAAGTACCAGCTAAAGCGTTAGCCGCTTTACCGCCAGCCTTTGGAGCAAACTTCAGTACGTTCTCTTCCTGGCTGATAGCCACGTCGGCGTGAACGTCCAGGTCTAACTGACCTTGCTTACCTTTGATCGAAATTTTGTCGTCAGCCAGTTTTACTTCAACACCGGCTGGAATAGCGACAGGAGCCTTTGCTACGCGAGACATCGTTAATACTCCTTAGAATACGGTCGCGATAACTTCACCGCCAACGCCCGCAGCACGAGCAGCACGATCAGTCATAACGCCTTTAGAAGTGGAAACGATAGCAACGCCTAAGCCTGCCTCTACTTTAGGTAAATCAGCAGCACCTTTGTACTGACGCAGGCCTGGACGGCTTACACGCTCAATACGCTCGATTACTGGCTTACCTTCGTAGTATTTCAGGTCGATGGTCATCGTTGGTTTAACGGACTCTTCGACAGAAAAACCACTGATGTAACCTTCGGCTTCAAGAACCTGAGCTACGGATTTTTTGATTTTTGAAGACGGCATGCTCACATTCGTATGACCAGCTTGCTGGGCATTACGAATGCGGGTGAACATATCCGCCAACGTGTCTTGCATACTCATTTTAAATATACCTCGGTTGTACAGCGCCCCAAACAGCGATAAGAACGCGCACCTATCAACTATTGCTGAAAATTTCAGCAATAGATTAAAAAACAGGCGCGCATTCTACAGCTTTTGGGAATTGCTTACCAACTAGCTTTTTTCAGGCCAGGGACATTACCCTTCATGCCTTCTTCGCGCAACTTAATGCGAGACAGTTTGAACTTACGGTATACACCGTGAGGACGACCTGTCATCTGACAACGACGCTGCAGACGGCTCGCGGAAGAATCGCGCGGCAGTTTTTGCAGTGCCATTTGTGCAGTCCAACGCTCTTCGTCAGAAGAGTTTGGATTTTTGATGATGGCTTTCAGTTCTTCACGCTTAGCGCCGAACTTAGCGACCAACTTTTCACGCTTCAGTTCACGCTGCTTCATGCCAATCTTTGCCATGTTACAAACTCCTTAGTTACGGAACGGGAACTGCAGCGCTTTCAGCAGAGCGCGGCCTTCGTCGTTAGTGTTAGCTGTTGTCGTGATGGTGATATCCATACCACGGATTTTGTCTACTTTATCGTATTCAATTTCCGGGAAGATGATCTGTTCCTTCACACCCATGCTGTAGTTACCACGACCATCGAATGATTTCGGGTTAATACCGCGGAAGTCACGAACACGTGGCAGAGAAATATCTACCAAACGGTCCAGGAATTCCCACATACGGTCGCGACGCAGGGTTACTTTACAGCCAATTGGCCAGCCTTCACGAACTTTGAAGCCCGCTACTGACTTACGTGCCTTAGTAACAACCACTTTCTGACCAGCAATTGCTTCCATATCGGCAACAGCGCTGTCCAGCAGTTTTTTGTCACCTAATGCTTCACCAACACCCATGTTCAGGGTGATTTTGGTGATTTTAGGCACTTGCATAATGTTTTGGTAACCAAACTCTTCTTTCAGCTTGGCTACTACTTCTTCTTTGTACAGTTTTTCTAAACGTGACATAGCAGTATCCAGCTCCGATTAGGCGTCCAGTTGTTCGCCTGTGGATTTGAAGATACGTACCTTTTTGTCGCCTTCAACTTTAAAGCCAACGCGGTCAGCTTTTTCAGTTTTAGCGTTCCAGATAGCAACGTTAGAAGCCTGAATGCCAGCTTCTTTATCAACGATGCCACCTGGCTGTTGCAGGTACGGGTTTGGTTTCTGGTGTTTTTTCACCATGTTAATGCCGGATACGATCAGGCGACCGTCAGCCAGTACTTTTTGTACTTTGCCGCGCTTGCCTTTGTCTTTACCAGCAATAACTACTACTTCGTCATTTTTGCGAATCTTTAACATAGTCACCCCTCCCTTACAGCACTTCAGGTGCCAGGGAAATGATTTTCATGAATTGCTCAGAACGCAGTTCACGAGTAACAGGGCCAAAGATACGGGTACCAATTGGCGCATTAGATGCGTTCAACAGTACAGCAGAGTTGACGTCAAAACGGATGATAGAACCATCCGGACGACGTACACCTTTACGGGTACGTACAACTACTGCGGTCATCACCTGACCTTTTTTCACTTTACCGCGTGGAATTGCTTCCTTAACGGATACCTTGATCAAGTCGCCGATGCCAGCGTAGCGACGATGCGAGCCACCCAGTACTTTGATGCACTGAACTCGCTTCGCGCCACTGTTATCAGCAACGTCAAGCATGGTTTGCGTTTGGATCATGCCTATCGCTCCTTAGTAACTGCGCCTGGTATTAAACCTTGGCGGCGCGCTCGTCGATACTTACCAGCGCCCAAGTCTTGTTTTTAGACAGTGGGCGAGACTCTTTAACAGTAACGGTGTCACCAATCTGACACTCGTTATTGGCGTCGTGGGCCATAACCTTGGTTGATTTTTTCACGAACTTTTTATAGATCGGATGCTTAACGCGACGCTCAACCAATACAGTGATGGACTTGTCCATCTTGTTGCTGACGACACGACCACTCAGGGTACGAACAGTTGTCTCAGTCATGATTATTCACCTGCCTTCTGTGCCAGCACGGTTTTAACGCGAGCGATATCACGACGAGTCTGGCCGATCAGATGAGTCTGACCCAGCTGACCTGTCGCTTTCTGCATGCGCAGTTTAAATTGATCGCTCAACAGTTCTTCCAGCTGAGATTGCAGCTCAGCCACTGATTTTTCTTTCAGTTCACTTGCTTTCATCACAGCACCGTCCGTTTAACAAATTCAGTTTTGAAAGGCAGTTTCGCTGCAGCAAGAGAGAACGCTTCACGCGCCAGCTCTTCAGGAACACCTTCCATCTCGTACAGAACGCGACCTGGCTGAATCTGAGCAACCCAGTATTCAACGTTACCCTTACCTTTACCCTGACGAACTTCCAGAGGCTTAGCAGTAATAGGTTTGTCTGGGAATACACGGATCCAGATTTTACCGCCACGCTTCACCTTACGGGTCATCGCACGACGGGCTGCTTCAATTTGACGAGAGGTCATACGACCACGGCCGGTAGCTTTCAGGCCGAACTCGCCGAAGCTCACTTTAGAGCCACGAATTGCCAAACCGCGGTTGCGGCCGGTCTGAACCTTACGGAACTTGGTACGTTTTGGTAACAACATATCTAATTCCCCTTATGAACGACCGGATTTCTTTTTACCCTGGCTGCTCTTAGCGCGGTCACGGACTTCTTGAATTCCGCCCAGGATCTCACCTTTGAAGATCCAAACCTTAACGCCAATCACACCGTAGGTAGTGTGTGCTTCGTACGTTGCGTAGTCGATGTCTGCACGCAGAGTGTGCAGCGGTACACGACCTTCGCGATACCACTCAGAACGAGCGATCTCAGCACCACCTAAACGGCCGCTCACCTGGATCTTGATACCTTCAGCACCACCACGCATAGCGTTTTGTACTGCACGCTTCATAGCGCGACGGAACATCACTCGACGCTCCAGCTGGCTTGCAACACTTTGTGCTACCAGTTTGGCATCCAGATCTGGCTTACGAACTTCTTCAATGTTGATGTGTACCGGAATACCCATCAACTCGCTTACGTCTTTGCGCAGAACTTCAACGTCTTCGCCTTTTTTACCAATCACGATGCCTGGACGGGCAGTGTGGATGGTTACTTTGGCGTTTTGCGCAGGACGCTCAATAACAACTTTGCTTACTGAAGCTTTCTCTAAACGCTTTTCGATCAGAGAACGAACAGCGATGTCAGTCAGCAGGTTGTCGGCATACTTATCCTTACCGGCATACCAGACCGAATTGTGGTCTTTAGTAATACCTAAGCGGATACCGGTTGGATGAACTTTTTGACCCATCTGACCAACTCCTATTCAGAAACTTTCACAGTGATGTGACAAGTACGCTTTAAGATGCGGTCCGCACGGCCTTTTGCACGTGGACGGATACGCTTCATAGTCATACCTTCATCAACAAACACAGTTGATACGCTCAGCTCATCGACATCAGCACCGTTGTTGTGCTCAGCATTGGCAATCGCAGATTCCAATACTTTTTTCATGATGTCGGCGCCTTTACGACCACTGAATGCCAGAATATCCAGCGCTTCAGCGACGTTTTTGCCGCGGATCTGATCCGCAACCAGGCGTGCTTTTTGTGCAGATAAGCGAGCACCACGTAATACAGCGGCTACTTCAGACATATTTCACCCCTCCTATTAACGCTTGGCTTTCTTATCTGCCACGTGACCTTTGTAGGTACGTGTCAGAGCGAATTCGCCGAGTTTATGACCAACCATGTCTTCAGTTACGAAAACAGGTACGTGTTGTTTGCCGTTGTGTACAGCAATTGTCAGCCCCACGAAATCTGGAAAGATAGTGGAGCGACGAGACCAAGTCTTGATCGGACGCTTGTCGTTCTTCTCAAGAGCGGCTTCTACCTTGGTCATCAAGTGATGGTCAATAAATGGACCTTTTTTCAATGAACGTGGCACAGTTCAATCCTCTCTAATTATTTCGCAGAACGACGGCGAACGATAAGTTTATCGGTACGCTTATTCTTACGAGTCTTGTAACCTTTAGTCGGAACGCCCCAAGGAGTAACAGGGTGACGACCACCAGAGGTACGACCTTCACCACCACCGTGTGGGTGATCTACCGGGTTCATAACCACACCGCGAACGGTAGGACGAACACCGCGCCAGCGCGACGCACCAGCTTTACCCAGTTCACGCAGTGCGTGCTCTGAATTACCAACCTCACCGAGGGTAGCGCGACAATCAGACAGAACCTTACGCATTTCGCCGGAACGCAGACGCAGTGTGCAGTAAGCACCTTCACGTGCAACCAGCTGAGCAGAAGTACCCGCAGAACGAGCGATCTGACCGCCTTTACCTGGTTTCAATTCGATGTTGTGAACCACAGAACCAACCGGGATGTTACGCAAAGACATTGCGCTACCTGGTTTGATCGGTGCTTCTTCACCAGACATGATCTGATCACCAGCAGAAACGCCTTTTGGTGCCAGAATGTAACGACGTTCACCGTCTGCGTACTTTAGCAGAGCGATGTTAGCGCTACGGTTTGGATCGTATTCCAGACGTTCAACAACTGCCGGGATACCATCTTTATTACGCTTGAAGTCGATAACACGGTAGTGTTGCTTGTGACCACCACCAATGTGACGAGTGGTGATACGACCGTTGTTGTTACGACCACCAGACTTTGACTTCTTCTCTAACAGAGCTGCAAAAGGCTTACCTTTGTGCAGTTCGCTGTTAACGACTTTTACAAGGTGGCGGCGGCCAGCTGAAGTCGGTTTAGTTTTTACTAATGCCATAACTTAGCTCCCCTTATTCCGCGTCTGCAAAGTCGATGTCTTGGCCATCAACCAGGCGAACGTAGGCTTTGCGAATGTCGTTACGCTTGCCCATACCGCGAGCGGTACGCTTGGTTTTGCCTTTGATGTTAACGGTTTGAACAGACTGAACTTTTACTTCGAACAGTGCTTCAACCGCTTTTTTGATTTCAGGCTTAGTCGCATCTGGAGCAACACGGAATACGTATTGACCGGCTTTCTCTGCAACGATGGTTGCTTTTTCAGAGATGTGCGGCGCAACTAATACTTGATAGATACGTTCTTGGTTCATGCGTAGGTCTCCTCAAGTTTTTTCAGAGCGTCTACAGTTACCAGAACTTTATCGAATGCGATCAGGCTAACCGGATCAATTGCTGCAGCTTCAGTAACACCAACATGTGGCACGTTACGAGCAGCCAGATACAGTTTTTCGTCAACTTCACCGGCAACGATTAATACGTTATCCAGGTTCAGTTCATTCAGCTTGGCAACAAATTCTTTCGTCTTATGAGATTCAACTGCGAAAGAATCAGCAACGATTAAACGCTCCTGACGAACCAGCTCAGACAGAATGGCCTGCATCGCAGCGCGATACATCTTCTTGTTTACTTTCTGAGAGAAGTCACGTGGACGAGCAGCAAAAGTAACACCACCTGAACGCCAGATAGGAGAGCTAGCAGTACCTGCACGGGCACGACCAGTTCCTTTTTGACGCCATGGCTTAGCGCCACCGCCAGCAACATCAGAACGGCTTTTCTGAGCTTTAGAGCCCTGACGAGCACCTGCCAGATAAGCAGTTACAACCTGGTGAACCAGAGATTCGTTGAATTCACGACCAAAGGCTACATCAGAAACAGCTACCGCTGCACCAGAGTTAGTTTTCAGTTCCATTGCTTACCCCTTAGCCTTTACAGCTGGTTTAACAATTACATCGGAACCAGTCGCACCTGGAACAGCACCTTTGATCAACAGCAGATTGTTTTCTGCGTCAACGCGCACAACCTCAAGACCCTGAGTAGTTACCTGCTCAGCACCCATATGGCCTGCCATTTTCTTACCTTTCCATACGCGGCCTGGTGTTTGACACTGACCGATAGAACCAGGAGCACGGTGAGACAAAGAGTTACCGTGAGTTGCATCCTGAGTAGAGAAGTTCCAACGCTTAACACCGCCCTGGAAACCTTTACCTTTAGAAGTACCGGTTACGTCTACCTTTTGACCTGCTTCGAATTGCTCAACAGACAAGCTTTCGCCTACTGCCAGCGCTTCTTCAGTACGGAATTCCAGAAGACCACGACCAGCTTCAACATTTGCTTTCGCAAAGTGGCCGCCTTCCGGCTTAGAAACGCGAGAAGCTTTCTTCTCACCATAAGTAACCTGCAGTGCACTGTAACCGTCAGTTTCGGCGGTTTTAACTTGAGTAATGCGGTTAGGCGCTACTTCAAGCACAGTTACAGCAACAGATTGACCTGCTTCAGTAAATACGCGAGTCATGCCCGCCTTTTTACCGACAATACCAATTGCCATTTTGTATTTCCTCTCGTGTACGGGGCTTAACCCACTATGGCCGCCCAGTTTTCACTCGGTATAAGTGAACGGGCGTTACACAGAGCACTGTGTAAGGGGAAATTCGTAAGAATTAACCCAGGCTGATCTGAACTTCCACACCGGCTGCCAGATCCAGCTTCATCAGCGCATCAACTGTTTTCTCAGTTGGCTCAACGATGTCGAGCATGCGCTTGTGAGTACGGATTTCGTACTGATCACGCGCGTCTTTATTAACGTGCGGAGAGATCAGAACGGTGAAACGCTCTTTACGAGTAGGCAGTGGAATAGGACCACGAACCTGAGCGCCCGTACGTTTAGCGGTTTCAACAATCTCCTGAGTCGAAGAATCGATCAGACGATGGTCAAATGCTTTCAAACGGATACGGATACGTTGGTTTTGCATCACCAAACTCCCAAAATCAAAGAACCAGAACCGCGTTGGATAGCGATTCCTCTATTTTCCCCTAATAAAAGGGACGCGAATTGTATGCGGCTGTACAAAAAGTGTCAAGCCAATAAAAAAAGGCCGCACCCCGCGAGGGATGAAGCCTTTTCTTTTTTGAAGCAAGTGATTGATTTTCAACCACTTACCTTAGAGCAAAAATTTATTTTTTTACTCTGTAAGACAGCAAGTCTTATTCAACAATAGACGCTACAACACCAGCGCCTACAGTACGACCGCCTTCACGGATCGCAAAACGCAGACCTTCGTCCATCGCAATCGGAGCGATCAGCTCAACAGACAGAGTCACGTTGTCACCTGGCATTACCATTTCAACGCCTTCTGGCAGCTCAACAGCACCGGTTACGTCAGTCGTACGGAAGTAGAACTGTGGACGGTAGCCTTTGAAGAATGGCGTGTGACGACCACCTTCATCTTTACCCAGTACGTAAACTTCTGAAGTGAACTTGGTGTGAGGAGTGATAGAACCTGGCTTAGCCAGTACCTGACCACGCTCAACTTCGTCACGCTTAGTACCACGCAGCAGAACACCAACGTTCTCACCTGCACGGCCTTCGTCCAGAATCTTACGGAACATTTCTACACCAGTACAAGTAGTGGTAGTAGTTTCCTTGATACCGATGATCGCAACTTCTTCACCAGTATTGATGATGCCGCGCTCAACACGACCAGTTACAACAGTACCACGGCCCTGGATAGAGAATACGTCTTCGATTGGCATGATGAAGTCGCCGTCGATTGCACGCTCTGGCTCTGGGATGTATTCGTCCAGAGTTTCTACCAGCTTCTTAACAGCGGTAGTACCCATTTCGTTGTCGTCTTCGCCGTTCAGAGCCATCAGAGCAGAACCTGGGATGATTGGCGTGTCGTCACCTGGGAAGTCGTATTCAGACAGCAGGTCACGCAGTTCCATTTCAACCAGTTCCAGCATCTCTGCGTATTCTTCAGAGTCTGCGCCGCCGCAGTCTTCAGCCAGCAGGTCAGCTTTGTTCAGGAATACCACGATGTATGGCACGCCAACCTGACGAGACAGCAGGATGTGCTCACGAGTCTGAGGCATTGGGCCGTCAGTAGAACCACATACCAGGATAGCGCCGTCCATTTGAGCAGCACCGGTGATCATGTTCTTAACATAATCCGCGTGTCCCGGGCAGTCTACGTGTGCGTAGTGACGGCTTGGGGATTCGTATTCAACGTGAGAAGTTGAGATGGTGATACCACGCTCACGCTCTTCTGGTGCGTTATCGATACCTTCGAATGCAACCAGCTCACCGCCCCAAACTTCCGCGCATACGCGAGTCAGTGCAGCAGTCAAAGTAGTTTTACCATGGTCAACGTGACCGATGGTGCCAACGTTTACGTGCGGTTTGGAACGCTCAAATGTTTCCTTAGCCATAAAACACCTCGTTAAAGATTATGTGATTACTATTTACTAAATTAGTAACGGTTAATAATTGCTTCGGCGACACTGGAAGGTGCTTCCGCATATTTTTCAAATTCCATCGAGTAGGTCGCACGACCCTGCGATGCTGAACGCAGATCGGTTGCATAACCGAACATTTCTGCCAGCGGCACAGAGGCATTCACGACCTTTCCGGATGGAGAATCTTCCATTCCACTGATCAGGCCACGACGACGATTCAGGTCACCGACCACATCGCCCATGTAATCCTCAGGGGTTACCACTTCAACTTTCATCATTGGCTCCATCAGAACGGGAGACCCTTCCTGACCAAGCTTTTTAGTCGCCTGTGAAGCAGCAATCTTAAACGCCATTTCGTTCGAATCGACGTCATGGAAAGAACCATCGAACAGAGTAGCTTTCAGGCCCAACAGCGGATAACCCGCCAGTACGCCGTTTTTCATCTGCTCTTCAATACCTTTTTCAACCGCCGGGATGTATTCGCGCGGAATAGCACCACCGGTGATTTCATTCACAAACTCCAGCCCTTCTTCCATCTCATCTTCAGACGGCTCAAAGCGCACGACCACGTGACCATACTGACCACGACCACCGGATTGCTTAGCGAACTTGTGATTAATTTCGACGACTTGAGAGATCTTCTCGCGGTAGGCCACCTGCGGCTTACCAACGTTACACTCAACTTTAAATTCACGCTTCATACGATCGACAATAATATCGAGGTGAAGCTCACCCATACCAGAAATAATGGTCTGGCCGGATTCCTCGTCAGTTTCTACCCGGAAAGATGGGTCTTCCTGAGCTAATTTGCCCAGCGCAATGCCCATCTTTTCCTGATCCGCCTGAGACTTGGGTTCAACCGCCACCGAGATAACCGGCTCCGGGAACTCCATACGCTCAAGGGTAATACGATTCTTCTGGTCCTGATTACACAAGGTGTCACCGGTAGTGACATCTTTCAGACCAATCAACGCGGCAATATCGCCGGCGCGCACTTCTTTAATTTCTTCACGCGAGTTGGCGTGCATCTGCACCATACGACCAACACGCTCACGCTTGCCTTTCACTGGGTTCCATACCGCATCACCCGACTGCAACACGCCAGAGTAAACCCGCACAAAAGTCAGTGTGCCCACAAACGGGTCAGTGGCGATTTTGAAGGCCAGGGAAGCAAACGGTTCTTCATCGGAGGCATGACGTTCAGCGGTGCTTTCGTCTTTATCGTCAAGAATACCTTCGATGGCCTTCACCTCAGTCGGCGACGGCATAAATTCGATGACAGCGTCCAGTACCGCCTGCACACCTTTATTCTTAAAGGCGGAGCCGCAAGTTACCAGAACCGCTTCATTAGCCAGCGTTTGCTGACGCAGCGCCTGCTTGATCTCTTCCTCAGACAGATCACCCTCTTCCAGGTATTTTTCCATCAAATCATCGGAAGCCTCAGCTGCGGCTTCGAGCATGTGCTCGCGCCATTCAGCAGCAACATCGGTCAGATCAGCCGGGATATCTTCGTAAGTGAAGGTAGTACCCTGATCTTCCTCATTCCACATAATGGCTTTCATTTTGATCAGATCGACCACGCCTTTGAATTCATCTTCAGCGCCAATATTGATCTGAATCGGAACCGCATTTGCGCCTAAACGCTCTTTAAGCTGCTCAACCACCATAAAGTAGTCAGCACCAGCACGGTCCATTTTGTTTACGAAGACCATACGTGGCACTTCGTATTTATTGGCCTGACGCCAAACGGTTTCAGTCTGAGGCTGAACACCGGACGATCCACACAGCACAACAACCGCACCATCCAGCACACGCAAAGAACGCTCTACCTCAATGGTAAAGTCCACATGCCCAGGAGTATCAATAATATTGACACGATGCTCATCGAACTGTTTTCCCATACCTGACCAGAAACAGGTCGTTGCAGCTGAGGTGATGGTAATTCCACGCTCCTGCTCCTGCTCCATCCAGTCCATTGTTGCTGCACCGTCATGCACCTCACCAATTTTGTGAGAAACACCGGTATAGAACAAAACACGCTCGGTCGTTGTGGTTTTACCCGCATCAACGTGCGCACAGATACCAATATTACGATAACGTTCAATCGGAGTAGTACGAGCCACTGTAATAGAGTCCTTACTGGTTGGTCTTGGGATCAGTTAAGGCGACCCGCGAACGGAGCCAGCCTTAACAATGGGCGCTTCAGAACAGCGCCCAGTTTCTCAAACCACTGTGTTTCAGATAACTTAGAAACGGTAGTGAGAGAAAGCTTTGTTAGCTTCAGCCATACGGTGAACGTCTTCACGTTTCTTAACCGCAGCGCCTTTGCCTTCAGCAGCGTCCATCATTTCGTTAGCCAGACGCTGAGCCATGGATTTTTCACCACGGGAACGAGCAGCATCTACTAACCAACGCATAGCCAGAGCCATACGACGAGCAGGACGTACTTCAACAGGAACCTGGTAAGTAGCACCACCAACACGGCGGCTCTTAACTTCCACGATAGGCTGGATAGCCTCTAAAGCAGCATCAAACAGCTCAACCGGGTTACCACCCTGCTTTGCTTCAACTGCATCCAGTGCACCGTAAACGATTTTTTCGGCGATGGATTTTTTACCACTGATCATTACGTGGTTCATAAATTTTGCCAGTGTAACGTTTCCGAATTTCGGATCTGGCAGAATCTCGCGTTTGGCGGCGACTCTTCTTCTTGGCATGATAAGCCCTCTTTAGGTCTTCAGGTCAGCCTGAGCATGTTGACACTGTGGTTAAACACATTCGATAACACGTTGCTCAGCCTTACTCTTATCTTGTGTCGTAAGACACCCTCTGTGCTGCACACAGGCAGACTTAACAAGAGGATGTTACTTAGGACGCTTAGCACCGTACTTAGAACGACCTTGCTTACGATCAGCAACGCCAGAAGTATCCAAAGTACCGCGAACAGTGTGATAGCGAACACCAGGTAAGTCTTTAACACGACCACCACGGATCAGAACAACACTGTGCTCTTGCAGGTTGTGACCTTCACCACCGATGTAGGAAGTCACTTCAAAACCGTTCGTTAAACGCACACGACATACTTTACGCAGTGCCGAGTTAGGCTTTTTAGGGGTAGTGGTGTATACACGAGTACATACGCCACGACGCTGTGGACATGCCTGCAGTGCAGGTACGTCGCTCTTAGCCACTTTGCGCTTACGAGGCTTACGAACCAACTGGTTGATTGTAGCCATTTAGCTAACTCCAAAATGTCTTTAAAGGAACCCTTTTCAGGCAGACGCAAGAAAAGGGGCCGGAAGCATACTCGGATCAGGTTAAAAATTCAACTATTTCGACAACCTCTGAGTAAAATTCAGGCAAATGAATTTTCTCCAAACCCAAAAGCAAAAAACCGCTGCCTCCTTGCGGAAACAGCGGTTTTTATGGGTTCTGTTCAGCTCTTAATCTGAGCTGAATTCACCGGTTTTACAGCTTGTCGCTGAACGCTTCGCTCAGTTTCGCTTCCATATCTTCAGCAGAGATACTTAAGCCTTCTGGCGTTGCTTTCAGGCGCTCGTTCTCACGATCCTGACGCTTACGCTTACGTTCTTCGTGGTAAGCCAGACCAGTACCCGCTGGGATCAGACGACCCACAACCACGTTTTCTTTCAGGCCGCGCAGGGTATCAACTTTACCCGTTACTGCACCTTCGGTCAGAACCCGTGTGGTTTCCTGGAACGATGCTGCGGAGATGAAGGATTCTGTTGCCAGAGACGCTTTGGTGATACCCAACAGTACACGCTCGCCTTTGGCAGTGATCTTACCTTCTTCTTCCAGCTTCTCGTTTTCAGCCAGGAAGTTAGAGTACTCAACCTGATCACCTGGAATGAAGCTGGAATCACCGGCTTCAGTAATCAGAACCTTACGCAGCATCTGACGTACGATGACTTCGATGTGCTTATCGTCAATGCCTACACCTTGCAGACGGTAAACTTCTTGCACTTCGTTGGTTACGTACATCGCCAGATCGCCCACGCCTTTTAAGCGCAGAATATCGTGCGGGTTTAACGGGCCATCAGAGATGATCTCACCCTTCTCAACCTGTTCACCTTCGAACACGTTGAGGTGACGCCATTTGTGAATCAGCTCTTCATACGGCTCGCTGCCGTCGTTCGGAGTAATCACTAAGCGCTTCTTACCTTTGGTCTCTTTACCGAAGCTCACAGTACCCGTGATTTCTGCCAGGATAGCAGGCTCTTTTGGCTTACGCGCTTCGAACAGGTCGGCCACTCGTGGCAGACCACCGGTAATATCTTTGTTACCGGAAGACTCTTGTGGAATACGTGCAATCACGTCACCCACGGATACTTCAGTACCGTCTTCGTGGCTCACCAGTGCGTTAGCAGGCAGTAAGTACTGTGCTGGTGCATTGGTACCCGGCAGCATTACGTCGTTACCCGACGCATCCACCAGTTTCACCATTGGACGAATATCTTTACCCGCCGCCGGACGATCTTTGGCGTCGATCACTTCAATAGAAGACAGGCCAGTCAATTCGTCAGTCTGACGGTTGATGGTGATACCTTCTTCCATGCCAACGAATTCAATACGACCTTTCACCTCAGTAACGATTGGGTGAGTGTGCGGATCCCAGCTTGCCACTTTCTGGCCAGCTTCAACCGCCGCGTTGTCTTGTACTGAAATCACTGCACCGTATGGCAGTTTGTACAGCTCGCGCTCACGACCGTGATCGTCAGCAACCGCAATCGCACCGGAACGGGAAACCGCTACCAGGTCGCCATTATCTTTGGTCACTGTCTTCATGTTGTGCAGACGAACGGTACCGGAGTTCTTCACCTGAACGCTGTCGGCTGCCGATGCACGCGATGCCGCACCACCAATGTGGAAGGTACGCATGGTCAGCTGTGTACCCGGCTCACCAATGGATTGTGCTGCGATAACACCAACAGCTTCACCCACGTTCACCTGATGACCGCGACCCAGGTCACGACCGTAACAGCTTGAACAGATACCAACGCGAGATTCACAAGTAATCGCAGAACGTACGATCACTTCATCGATACCTTCGGCTTCGATGGTTTGTACCCAGGCTTCGTCGATCAGGGTACCGGCTGGTACTACGATGTCGCCTTCAGAACCTGGCTTGTAAACGTCGGTTGCAACCACACGACCCAGAATACGGTCGCCCAGCGCTACAACAACGTCACCACCTTCAATCAGCGGTGTCATTACCAGACCACGCTCGGTACCACAGTCACGATCGGTTACTACCAGATCCTGCGCTACGTCTACCAGACGACGCGTCAGATAACCGGAGTTAGCGGTCTTCAATGCGGTATCGGCCAGACCTTTACGCGCACCGTGGGTCGAGGTGAAGTACTGCAGTACGTTCAGACCTTCACGGAAGTTCGCCACAATTGGCGTTTCGATGATGGAGCCATCCGGCTTCGCCATCAGACCACGCATACCGGCCAGCTGACGGATCTGAGCCGGGCTACCCCGTGCACCAGAGTCGGCCATCATGTATACCGAGTTGAAGGACTCCTGCTCAACCTCGTTACCTTCGCGGTCGATCACACCTTCTTTACCCAGGTTGTCCATCATGGCTTTCGCTACCAGCTCGTTGGCACGAGACCAGATATCGATAACCTTGTTGTATTTCTCACCGTGGGTTACCAGACCGGAAGCGAACTGGCTTTCGATCTCTTTTACTTCGGCTTCTGCGTTAGCAATGATTTCGGCTTTTTCGTCCGGAATCACAAAGTCGTTCACACCAATGGAAGAACCTGACTTAGTCGCGTATTGGAAACCGGTGTACATCACCTGGTCAGCAAAGATAACGGTATCTTTCAGACCCACACGGCGGTAAGCGGTGTTGATCAGTTTAGAGATCGCTTTCTTCTTCATCGGCTGGTTAACCAGCTCGTATGGCAGACCTTTTGGCACGATGCGGAACAACAATGCACGACCAATGGTGGTATCGACCACTTTGGTTTCGGTCGTCATGTTGCCGTCCATGTCAGCAACGGTTTCGGTAATACGTACTTTTACTTTGGCTTGCAGATGAGCATTACCAGAGTCGTAAGCGCGGCTTACTTCTTCCAGATCGGCCAGGAACATGCCCTCGCCTTTGGCGTTAACACGCTCACGGGTCATCCAGTACAGACCCAGTACCACGTCCTGAGATGGTACGATGATTGGCTCACCGTTCGCAGGAGACAGTACGTTGTTAGTTGCCATCATCAGCGCACGAGCTTCTAACTGTGCTTCGATGGTCAGCGGTACGTGTACCGCCATTTGGTCACCGTCGAAGTCAGCGTTATACGCCGCACACACTAATGGGTGCAGTTGAATCGCTTTACCTTCGATCAGCTGAGGTTCGAATGCCTGAATACCCAAACGGTGAAGCGTTGGTGCACGGTTCAGCATCACTGGGTGTTCACGGATCACTTCAGCCAGGATATCCCAAACTTCAGCGGTCTCACGCTCAACCATCTTCTTCGCTGCTTTGATGGTGGTCGCTAAACCACGGTGTTCCAGCTTGGAGAAGATGAACGGCTTGAACAGTTCCAGAGCCATTTTCTTCGGCAGACCACACTGGTGCAGGCGCAGCTTAGGACCTACGGTAATTACCGAACGGCCTGAGTAGTCAACACGCTTACCCAACAGGTTCTGACGGAAACGACCCTGCTTACCTTTGATCATGTCAGCCAGAGATTTCAGCGGACGCTTGTTCGAGCCCGTAATGGCACGACCACGACGACCGTTATCCAGCAACGCATCAACCGATTCCTGCAGCATACGTTTTTCGTTACGTACGATGATGTCCGGAGCATTCAGCTCTAACAGACGCTTCAGACGGTTGTTACGGTTGATCACACGACGGTACAGATCGTTCAGGTCGGACGTTGCAAAACGGCCGCCATCCAGAGGTACCAGTGGACGCAGATCTGGCGGCAGAACCGGCAGAACTTTCATGATCATCCACTTAGGATCGTTACCTGACTGATGGAAGGCTTCTAAGATCTTTAAGCGCTTAGACAGCTTCTTGATCTTGGTTTCTGAGTTAGTCGCCGGAATTTCTTCACGCAGGCGGTTTACTTCTTCTTCCAGATCAATCTGACCTAACAGAGCTTCGATCGCTTCGGCACCCATTTTGGCGTCGAATTCATCACCAAACTCTTCAATCGCTTCGTAGTATTGCTCGTCGCTCAGCAGCTGACCCATATCCAGGGTCGTCATGCCAGGCTCGGTCACTACGAAGGACTCGTAATACAGAATACGTTCGATATCACGCAGCGTCATATCCAGCATCAGACCGATACGGGACGGCAGTGACTTCAGGAACCAGATGTGAGCCACCGGAGACGCCAGGTCAATGTGACCCATGCGCTCACGACGTACTTTCGCCTGAGTTACCTCAACGCCACACTTCTCACAGATCACACCACGGTGCTTGAGACGCTTGTACTTACCACACAGACATTCGTAATCTTTGATTGGACCAAAGATACGCGCACAGAACAGACCATCACGCTCTGGCTTGAAGGTACGGTAGTTAATGGTTTCTGGCTTTTTAACTTCACCAAAAGACCAGGAACGAATCATATCCGGCGAGGCGAGGCCGATGCGGATCGCATCGAACTCGTCAGCGTTGTTTTGATTACGCAGAAAATTAACTAAATCTTTCATTTTGCTTTAGCTCCACGCCCTTATTCGTTTTCCAGTTCGATGTCGATACCCAGTGAGCGGATCTCTTTAACCAATACGTTAAAGGATTCCGGCATACCGGCTTCCATACGGTGGTCGCCGTCAACGATGTTTTTATACATCTTGGTACGACCGGCCACGTCATCCGACTTAACGGTAAGCATTTCCTGCAGCGTATACGCCGCACCGTATGCTTCCAGTGCCCATACTTCCATCTCACCGAAGCGCTGACCACCAAACTGCGCCTTACCACCCAGCGGCTGCTGAGTAACCAGGCTGTAAGAACCGGTAGAACGCGCGTGCATTTTGTCGTCTACCAGGTGGTTCAGTTTCAGCATGTACATGTAACCTACGGTTACCGGACGGTCGAAGGCATCACCGGTGCGGCCATCGTACAGGGTAACCTGACCGGAATCCGGGATGTCCGCCAGACGCAGCATACGTTTGATTTCGCTTTCTTTGGCACCGTCAAACGCTGGTGTTGCCATTGGTACACCGTTACGCAGGTTGTTAGCCAACTCCATGATTTCAGCATCAGAGAAGCTGTCCAGGTCTTCGATACGGCCATCACCACCGTTGTAGATCTCGTTCAGCAGTTCACGCATCTTAGCGATCTCTTGCTGTTCTTTGATCATACGGTCGATCTTAACGCCCAGACCTTTAGCGGCCATGCCTAAGTGAGTCTCCATGATCTGACCCACGTTCATACGAGACGGTACACCCAGTGGGTTCAGCACGATATCAACCGGCTCACCGTTACTATCGTATGGCATATCTTCGATTGGCATGATCGCAGAGATAACACCTTTGTTACCGTGACGACCTGCCATCTTATCACCCGGCTGGATCTTACGTTTGATAGCAAGGTAGACCTTAACAATCTTCAGTACGCCCGGAGCCAGGTCATCGCCAGTTTGCAGCTTACGCTTTTTGTCTTCGAACTTGTCATCCAGTTCTTTGCGACGATCAATGAGAGACTGTTCGGCTTTTTCCAGTACTTCAACCAGAGACTCGTCTTGTGGACGGATCTTGAACCAGTCGTCGCCAGCCAGATTCTGCAGGTACTCTTCAGTTAACGGAGAGCCTTTAGCTAAGCCTGGTGCCGCGTTAACAGTTTGACCCAGCAATGCACGTTGCAGACGCTCGTAAGTTGCGCCCTGAACAATACGCATTTCTTCGTTCAGGTCTTTACGGATTTCGTCCAGCTGAGACTGTTCAATTTCCAGAGCACGCTGATCTTTCTCAACGCCATCACGGGTAAATACCTGTACGTCGATAACCGTACCTGTGGTGCCGGTCTTAACACGCAGAGAAGTATCTTTAACGTCAGACGCTTTTTCACCAAAGATCGCACGCAGCAGTTTTTCTTCTGGAGTCAGCTGAGTTTCACCTTTCGGTGTCACTTTACCTACCAGAATGTCGCCCGGCTTAACTTCTGCACCGATGTAAACAATACCGGACTCATCCAGCTTGTTCAGTGCCGACTCACCCACATTTGGAATATCAGAAGTTACTTCTTCTGCACCCAACTTGGTGTCACGCGCCACACAGGTCAGTTCCTGAATGTGGATGGTGGTTAAACGGTCTTCCTGAGCAACACGCTCAGACAACAGGATGGAATCCTCGAAGTTGTAACCATTCCAAGGCATGAACGCCAGACGTAAGTTCTGACCCAGTGCCAGCTCACCTAAGTCAATAGATGGGCCGTCAGCCATGATGTCGCCACGATTAATGATATCGCCGGCTTTCACCAGAGGCTTCTGGTTAATACAGGTGTTCTGGTTAGAACGGGTGTATTTGGTCAGGTTGTAGATATCCACACCGGCTTCGCCAGCCATGGTTTCTTCATCACGAACCTTGACCACGATACGGGAAGCATCAACGGAGTCGATCACACCACCACGCTTGGCAACCACACACACACCGGAGTCTGCCGCTACCGCACGCTCAATACCGGTACCAACAAATGGCTTCTCGGATTTCAGCGTTGGTACAGCCTGACGCTGCATGTTCGATCCCATCAATGCACGGTTAGCATCGTCGTGTTCCAGGAACGGAATCA
Source organism: Bacterioplanoides sp. SCSIO 12839 (assembly GCF_024397975.1). Lineage (NCBI taxonomy): Bacteria > Pseudomonadati > Pseudomonadota > Gammaproteobacteria > Oceanospirillales > Oceanospirillaceae > Bacterioplanoides > Bacterioplanoides sp. SCSIO 12839. The sequence goes on along the minus strand of NZ_CP073745.1, from coordinate 173,289 downwards.
GAGATGCTGCGATGGATACAACCTGACGTGCAGATACGTCCATCAGGGTTACTGCATCCGGAGACATCACGGTGAATTCGTTCTGGTGACGTACCGAGATCAGGTCGCCTTGTAAGCGGCCTTCGCTATCGGTTTCTACCGACGCCTGTGCAATTACGTAGTCTGCTTCTTCAATTGCAGATACGTAAATGATTTCGTCAGTAACCACACCGTTGTTTACTTTACGGTACGGAGATTCCAGGAAGCCGTATTCATTGGTGCGGGCAAAGGTTGCCAACGAGTTAATCAGACCAATGTTTGGACCTTCCGGCGTTTCAATAGGACATACGCGACCGTAGTGAGTCGCGTGTACGTCACGCACCTCGAAGCCAGCACGTTCACGGGTCAGACCACCCGGGCCTAACGCAGAAATACGACGCTTGTGAGTTACCTCAGACAGCGGGTTGTTCTGGTCCATAAACTGAGACAGCTGGGATGAGCCGAAGAACTCTTTAACCGCAGCAGCAACCGGCTTGGCATTGATCAAATCCTGAGGCATCAGGCCTTCAGATTCCGCCATGCTCAGACGCTCACGTACCGCACGCTCAACACGAACCAGACCCACACGGAATTGGTTCTCAGCCATTTCACCCACAGAACGGATACGACGGTTACCCAGGTGGTCGATATCATCGACGATGCCTTTACCGTTACGGATCGAGATCAGGGTACGCAGTACTTCAATGATGTCCTGCTTATCCAGAACGCCAGCACCCAGAATTTCTTCACGGCCGATACGACGGTTGAACTTCATACGACCTACTGCAGACAGGTCATAACGCTCATCAGTGAAGAACAGGTTTTCGAACAGCGCTTCGGCAGATTCTTTGGTTGGTGGCTCACCAGGACGCATCATACGGTAGATTTCTACCAGTGCTTCCAGCTGGTTGGTGGTCGGGTCAGTACGCATGGTGTCTGACAGGAACGGACCACAATCCAGTTCGTTGGTGTAAATTGTTTCAAACGCATCCACGCCTGCTTCTGCCAGAGAAGCCAGCAGCTCAGCGCTGATTTCAGAGTTGGCCGGAGCCAGAACTTCACCGGTACGGGTGTCGATCACGTCTTTTGCAATCGCTTTACCCAGCAGGTACTCAGCTGGAACAGACAGCTCTTCCACACCGGCTTTTTCTAACTGGCGAATGTGACGCGCGGTAATACGACGGCCGCTTTCAACAATCACATTACCTTCGTTATCCATGATATCGAAGGCCGCAGTTTCACCACGCAGACGCGCAGGAATCAGCTTCAGCATGGCGCCATCGGCACTTAAACGGTAGCTGTCGTTCTCGAAGAATTCCGCCAGAATTTCTTCAGTGCTGTAACCCAGAGCGCGCAGCAGAATAGATGCTGGCAGCTTACGGCGACGGTCGATACGAACGTAAACCAGATCTTTCGGATCGAATTCAAAGTCCAGCCAGGAACCACGGTAAGGAATAACACGTGCGTTATACAGCAGCTTACCGGAAGAGTGTGTCTTACCTTTGTCGTGATCGAAGAATACACCCGGAGAACGGTGTAACTGAGATACGATCACACGCTCAGTACCATTAACAATAAAGGTACCGTTATCGGTCATCAGGGGCATTTCGCCCATGTAGACTTCTTGTTCTTTAATATCTTTGATGGCTTTGGTGGAAGATTCTTTGTCGTAAATGATCAGACGAACCTTCACACGCAGCGGTGCAGCGTATGTTACGCCACGCAGCATACATTCTTTTTCATCAAACGTAGGTGTACCCAGACGGTAGCTTACGTATTCAAGTGCTGCATTCCCGGAATAGCTTACGATAGGGAAAACAGATTTAAATGCAGCATGTAAACCAAGATCGATGCGATCTTCGGAGTTAGCTCCCTCTTGCAGGAACTTGCGATATGAATCGATTTGAATGGCCAGAAGGTATGGCACATCCATGACGTTCGGCAGTTTACCGAAATCCTTTCGGATACGTTTTTTCTCAGTATATGAGTAAGCCATCAGTTATCCCCGGACTGTTGCCCCGATTGGGTCATCATTGGACCTGTGTACAAGCTAGCGCTTGCTGACTGAGCCAGTAAAGGCTGGTAATTCTTGCGCCATTTAGTGTCAGCGCTAGGACAATCGCGTAGAACGCGAAAAGGCTGACGGGTTTAACCCCGCCAGCCAATCGTCGCATCAGACTTTAATGCGACAGTAACGGCATTGCAACAATGCGCAAATTACTTAACTTCAACAACTGCGCCAGCTGCTTCCAGCTCTTCTTTAGCTGCTTCAGCGTCTTCTTTCGATACGCCTTCTTTAACAGCAGCAGGAGCGCCATCAACGATTGCTTTAGCTTCTTTCAGACCCAGACCAGTCAGACCGCGAACAGCTTTGATCACGTTAACTTTCTTGTCGCCTGCAGCGCTCAGGATTACGTCGAATTCAGTTTGTGCTTCAGCAGCTTCAGCGCCACCTGCAGCAGGACCAGCAGCTACAGCAGCAGCAGCAGATACACCGAATTTTTCTTCCATCGCTTCGATCAGCTCAACAACGTCTTTTACAGACATTTCAGCTACAGCATTGATGATATCTTCTTTTGTCAGAGACATGAGACAATTCCTAAATTTAAAGGAGCTTTAAATAGCTCGCTAAATTGTTGGTAGAAAAGGCTTATTTTGTTAAAAATTAAGCCGCTTCTGATTCTTTTTGGTCGCGGATAGCAGCAATGGTACGTACCAGCTTGCCAGCGGATGCTTCTTTCATAACGCTCATCAGTTTCGCGATAGCTTCGTCGTATGTTGGCAGGCTTGCCAGCATCGCTACGTCTACCACTTCACCTTCGAAGGCACCAGCCTTAACTTCAAACGCGTCGTTACCTTTTGCGAACTCTTTGAAAATACGAGCTGCAGCACCAGGGTGCTCGGTGTTAAATGCGATTAAAGTTGGGCCTTTAAACGAGTCAGTCAGACACTCGTAATCAGTACCTTCAACAGCACGACGTGCCAGCGTGTTACGGACAACCTTCATCCATACGCCTGCTTCACGTGCTTCTTTACGTAGAGCGGTCATGGCTTCTACTGTTACGCCACGAGAGTCGGCAACAACAGCAGAAAGAGCACCTTGAGCTGCTTCCTGGACTTCGGCGACAATCGCCTTCTTATCTTCGAGTCCTAAGGCCACGATTAACTCCTACAAGTTAAATTGAGCTCTTACGAGCCAGTCTCGGTGTGACAATTCAGAATTCTGAAGGGGCCACACACCATCTACGCAGGAAATAATTAAGCTCAGAGGTCAGTGACCTCATTGCTCCTGCGGTCTTTGACAGCTACCGCCGGTACAGCTCTGCAGTGCAGAATCCGGCGATAACCCCAAAGATGATTTTGATACTCAGATCAGATGTCTAAAAGGGCTTAGATATCCAGAGCAGAGTGATCAACAGTCAAGCCAGGACCCATAGTCGTAGACAGAGTCACTTTCTTCATGAATACGCCTTTGGCGGAAGAAGGCTTGGCTTTTTTCAGATCAGCCAGCAATGCAGTCAGGTTTTCTTTCAGTGCGTCTGCAGTGAAATCAGCCTTACCGATTGTGGTGTGAATAATACCGTTCTTGTCGTTACGGTAACGAACCTGACCTGCTTTTGCGTTCTTAACCGCAGTAGCAACGTCTGGCGTTACAGTACCAACTTTTGGGTTTGGCATCAGGCCACGAGGACCCAGAACCTGACCCAGCTGACCAACAACACGCATTGCGTCTGGAGAAGCGATCACAACGTCGAAGTTCAGATCACCTTCTTTCATTTTCGCAGCCAGTTCATCCATACCAACTTCGTCTGCACCAGCTTCTTTAGCGGCATCAGCGTTAGCACCCTGAGTGAACACAGCAACACGCATAGTTTTACCAGTACCGTTTGGCAGTACAGTAGAGCTACGAACGTTTTGGTCAGATTTACGAGCGTCGATGCCCAGATTTACAGCAACATCAACAGACTCTTTGAATTTTGCAGCAGGCAGAGAAGCCAGTACTTCAACCGCTTCTTCTACAGAGTAAACTTTGCCAGCTTCTACTTTTTCAGCGATCAGCTTTTGGCGCTTAGTCAGCTTAGCCATTACTCAACTCCTTCCACATTCAGACCCATTGCACGAGCAGAACCAGCGATGGTACGAACAGCAGCGTCCATATCAGCAGCGGTCAGGTCTTTCATTTTAACTTCTGCGATTTCTTCCAGCTGAGCACGGTTTACAGTACCGACTTTCTCAGTGTTTGGACGACCAGAACCGCTCTTGATACCAGCGGCTTTTTTCAGCAGGAAGGATGCTGGCGGAGTTTTGATCTCGAAAGAAAAACTACGGTCGTTGTATACAGAAATAATTACAGGAACTGGTGCGCCCGCTTCCATACCTTGGGTCTGTGCGTTGAACGCTTTACAGAATTCCATGATATTCAGACCGTGCTGACCCAGAGCAGGACCAACCGGCGGACTTGGGTTTGCTTTACCAGCACCTACTTGCAGCTTGATATAAGCTTCGACTTTCTTAGCCATGATTTACTCCAAATGGGTAATAACGCCTTACGGCTTCCCGACACTTAGCACTCGGTTAAGCGTCATTTAATTGCGTTTTACGCGGATTTTTCGACCTGAGTAAACTCAAGCTCAACCGGCGTAGAACGACCAAAAATAGTGACAGCCACCTGCAAACGTGATTTCTCATAATCAACGCTTTCAACCACACCGTTAAAGTCGGCAAATGGGCCGTCAATAACACGAACCACTTCACCTGGCTCGTAAATGGTTTTGTGAGTAGGCTTATCAGCACCATCCTGAACACGCTGCAGAATGGCATCCGCTTCACGCTCAGTAATTGGCGCAGGCTTATCAGCAGTACCGCCGATAAAACCCATCACACGCGGCGTCTGCTTAACCAGATGCCACGAGTCATCATTCATATCCATTTGCACAAGCACGTAGCCTGGGTAGAACTTACGCTCACTCTTGCGCTTTTTACCGTCACGAACTTCAACCACTTCTTCGGTTGGCACCAACACATCACCAAACAAGTGCTGCATTTCGTGCAGTTCGATTCGTTCTTTTAAAGTGTTTTGAACACGCTTTTCGTAACCAGAGTAGGCGTGTACCACATACCAGCGCATAGCCATATCGATTTACCTTCAGCCTACGATTAACGAAACCAGCCAACCCAGCAGAGAATCCAGACCCCACAAGATTAAAGCCATTACAAACACAACAACCACAACAATCATTGTGGTTTGGGTTGTTTCCTGACGCGTCGGCCATACAACTTTGCGACGCTCGATATTGGCTTCTTTCAGCAACTGCAGAAAGGCCTGACCTTTCGCAGTCGTTAACGCTGCGCCCGCAGACAACAACATTAACGCAACAACTGCCAACACTTGGAACAACAGAGGCAGCTCTTCGCCTTGCGCTTCCAGATAGAGATCCGGAGCCATGTAGTTACCCACTACAGCGGCGGCAAAAAGAGCAATCGCTACCAGCCATTTAACAATATCTAATGGCGAATTATTTGCTTTGCTTTCGGTACTCATTACTATTCCCTGAAGCCAAAAAAGGCAGCCGAAGCTGCCATTTAGGAATGTGGCAGGCCAGGAGGGATTCGAACCCCCAACATGCGGATTTGGAATCCGCCGTTCTGCCAATTGGAACTACTGGCCTAAAGTTCACTCAATTAGGGCGCTGTACTATACAGCAGCTTTTTCATTAATCAAGTGCTAGCTCTTGAAAAATCAAGAAATTTTAGGTTTTAACCACAAAGAAAATACTCTTCATGGCCGGAGTGGCGAGCCCATTCACAACCCACCACCCCAAAAGCCAAGTCAAACTGGCTTTTTGAGATAAAACTTACGTTTTACTCTACGATAGTCGCTACAACACCAGCGCCTACAGTACGGCCGCCTTCACGGATCGCAAAACGCAGACCTTCGTCCATCGCGATCGGAGCGATCAGCTCAACAGACAGAGTCACGTTGTCACCTGGCATTACCATTTCAACGCCTTCTGGCAGCTCAACAGCACCGGTTACGTCAGTCGTACGGAAGTAGAACTGTGGACGGTAGCCTTTGAAGAATGGCGTGTGACGACCACCTTCATCTTTACCCAGTACGTAAACTTCTGAAGTGAACTTGGTGTGAGGAGTGATAGAACCTGGCTTAGCCAGTACCTGACCACGCTCAACTTCGTCACGCTTAGTACCACGCAGCAGAACACCAACGTTCTCACCTGCACGGCCTTCGTCCAGAATCTTACGGAACATTTCTACACCAGTACAAGTAGTGGTAGTAGTTTCCTTGATACCGATGATCGCAACTTCTTCACCAGTATTGATGATGCCGCGCTCAACACGACCAGTTACAACAGTACCACGGCCCTGGATAGAGAATACGTCTTCGATTGGCATGATGAAGTCGCCGTCGATTGCACGCTCTGGCTCTGGGATGTATTCGTCCAGAGTTTCTACCAGCTTCTTAACAGCGGTAGTACCCATTTCGTTGTCGTCTTCGCCGTTCAGAGCCATCAGAGCAGAACCTGGGATGATTGGCGTGTCGTCACCTGGGAAGTCGTATTCAGACAGCAGGTCACGCAGTTCCATTTCAACCAGTTCCAGCATCTCTGCGTATTCTTCAGAGTCTGCGCCGCCGCAGTCTTCAGCCAGCAGGTCAGCTTTGTTCAGGAATACCACGATGTATGGCACGCCAACCTGACGAGACAGCAGGATGTGCTCACGAGTCTGAGGCATTGGGCCGTCAGTAGAACCACATACCAGGATAGCGCCGTCCATTTGAGCAGCACCGGTGATCATGTTCTTAACATAATCCGCGTGTCCCGGGCAGTCTACGTGTGCGTAGTGACGGCTTGGGGATTCGTATTCAACGTGAGAAGTTGAGATGGTGATACCACGCTCACGCTCTTCTGGTGCGTTATCGATACCTTCAAAAGCTACCAATTCGCCGCCCCATACTTCTGCACAAACGCGTGTCAGCGCTGCAGTCAGAGTGGTTTTACCATGGTCAACGTGACCGATGGTGCCTACGTTTACGTGCGGTTTGGAGCGCTCAAACGTTTCCTTTGCCATGACTCAATTCTCTTTAAGTTGAGGTTTAACAGTTTTCGATACCGAAAACACTTTTCAAAATCACATACACAAAAAGGCAGACCAATGGCCTACCTTTCTGAATTCTAAATAATGGTGCTGATAGGCAGATTCGAACTGCCGACCTCATCCTTACCAAGGATGCGCTCTACCGACTGAGCTATATCAGCAAACTGGAGCGGGTAGCGGGAATCGAACCCGCATCATTAGCTTGGAAGGCTAAGGTTCTACCATTGAACTATACCCGCGACCTTACAAGTAGGTTCAAACGACCAAGCCTACCTGCTTGCTCCAATAGCCGTATCCGACAGCTATCAAAAATAGTGGTGGTGGGGGCTGGATTCGAACCAGCGAAGCTTTCGCGTCAGATTTACAGTCTGATCCCTTTGGCCGCTCGGGAACCCCACCGAAGTGGCGCGTACTATATTGAGCAGTGCCCTACCTGTCAACAACTTTTTTCTTATTTTTTATAAACTTATCGCAGACACTGCAATGAGTGCCGCAAACATTATTCGGAACAAGCCACCAGCTGCCAGTCGATATTACTGTCACCCGCCTGAATTCGTTCGCGCATCTTTTCATTCAGCTGTGCAACCTGATCAATTTCAACCCAATACTCACGCACCGACTTGGTAATGACACGAATTTCTACTGGAATATCAAAGCGTTCAACTTTCTTTTGCACACTCTGCGCCGACTTCTGATTACGGAACAGACCCAGTGAAACGCCTTCTGCCAGATCCCCCTGAGTAATGATGTAAGAATCTACCTTGCGCTGCTGCAATTCACGCAATGTCTTTAATGCTGCTGCGCGAGTGGCTCTGGGTGGTACATGCACCCAATATTCCGAGGGTTCATCAGTCGAGATATCCACCGAATTAATTTTTCCGGCCAGCGCCAACGCCTGAGCACGAGCCAGCAAATGCCTGGCATCCAATTCATCCGAATACGGCCCGGCAACATAACAACGCGCCTGGCGCACTTCAGAGTCTTCCGGGCGCTCAACAACAGCAACCAACGGCGATTTCAGCTCAGATACCAACTCAAGCTGCTTGTTACTATCAACCACCTGAACGGTTTGCGGAATAGGACGCGTGTCATTTCCCTGCTGCTGCCAAAACACGGCAAAGAGCAGCAAATTGGCAAACACTAGGGCAAAAAAGATCCAGCGCATAAGGATTCCATACCTTCAAAAATTAATTCCGGTGAATGCGTTATATCCACATCCACACCGCCATCAGATTGTAATGCCTGCGATAGCCATAAGCCGTCACCACCACAAACCCAAACACCGCAGCCTGGAAAATCAGTCATCACAGACAACACCAGTGCCAGTAATTGGCGCTGCACACCCGAACTGACACACCCCAGAGTATCTTGCCCAGGCCCGGCATGAGCTGCACCTCTCTCATCAGCAAAGGGATTAACCCGCTGCGTATGCTGAAACAACGCCAGCTGGGCCAGCTGCAATCCAGGAACAATCCAGCCGCCCTGATGGTGATTGTCTTTAGTCAGCAAATCAAGCGTCAGCGCCGTACCGGCATCCACGACTAACACATCACCATCATGCAGCTGACGGGCACCCAACATTGCCAGCCAACGGTCCACCCCCAACCGGCGGTGATCCGCGTAACAATGAACAAACAGTGGAAAGCTTGCCAACGGCTCACTCAGCCAAACCAGTTTATCAGCAAACACCTGCTGCAATTGCTGATGCAGCTGAGGCTTATCCCGCACACAAGACACAACCAGACGCGTGATATCAAACGGCCAGCTGAGCGCAAAAAAATCCGAATCCTGGCAAGCGCCGGTAGTCCAGTGAGCCGCATCGGTAGCAGAGCGGTAACCCCACTTGATACGGGTATTGCCAATATCAAGAAACAGGTCGGACACTGATCTCTCCGGCCACAATAACCTCCATACCCTTATCAGTATGCAACAACAACTCGCCTTTGCGGTTGACGCCTTTCACAATGCCACGCTTATCATTACCCGGACTAAGGATCACAACCTCCTGATTGTGATAAATGTCTCGCTGCGACCAATACTCCTGAAACACCGCAAACCCCTGCTTCTGGAACTCATCCACCGCCAACAGCAGCTCATTCAACAGCACGGTTGCAACATCATTGCGGGATAAGTCCGGGCGGATATTTTTTAATGCCGTCCAGGGCTGGCCGATGTCTTCGGCGTCTTTATCACTCAGTGACAAGTTCAGACCAATACCAATCACCACCTGGCAGTGGCTGTTATATTCTCCGGTGACCTCCAGCAGAATGCCCGCCAGCTTTTTACCATCGGCATAAATATCATTCGGCCATTTAAGGCCAACATCTTTAATACCCAACTTCAGCAATGCCCTTTCAACCGCAATCGCCGTCACCAGACTCAAACCTTCGAGTGCTGCAACACCACCACTGAATGACACCAACAGAGAGAGATAGATATTTTTGCCAAACGGACTGACCCACTGACGACCACGGCGACCACGACCAGCAGCCTGTTTCTCCGCCATCACAGCATAACGTTTGCCCATATGGTCTGAGGCTTTCTGAAACAGATACGAGTTAGTGGAATCAACATCCAGCAGTACCTCCAGACAATCCAGGCGCTGACTGATACCTGACTGAATACGCTCGCCATCCAACAGTTCAATTTCGTCATGCAACCGGTAGCCCTTGCCCTTCACCGAAGAATAAGGAATATCGAGGTCATCAAGCTTCTTGAGCTGCTTCCAGACGGCGGCACGACTGACACCCAAGGACTCTCCCAACTCTTCACCAGAGTGGAACTGCCCATCGGACAATAAGCCTAATAATTTATTCAGCATGTCAGCCTCCCGATCTTTGTTGTTATCAACAAACAATAATTGTCATCGACAAACTATATCAGAAGCCATGCTCGACGAAAGCAGACAACCAGAAAAGTCAGAGTGGTTTACAACGAATAGCCATTTCAAAGACATAAAAAAGGCCACGCAGTTCGCTGCGTGGCCTCACTCATATTCGCTTTAAAGCATTCGAAAAGCGATATCAGAAACGTGCATTCAATGACAGCTTAAAGCCGCGCCCAGGTTGCGCCACCTGGTTTTTCACGAAGGACGTATGGTAACGAATATCTTCATTCAGCAGGTTGTTGCCCTGCAGATCAATACGATATTCAGCACCTTCTGTACTGATAAGATATCCCACACCCGCGGTTAACTGCTGATAGCTATCGGTTTCGATTTCTTCGATTTCATCACCGCCATCCGAGACACCAAAGGTAGCCGTGCGATCCTGTTTAGCAACAAAGGTATGCTGCGCATAAGCGGTCCAGCTGGTTGATTCGAAATTCACCCCAAAACCGACACGATCGGACGGCATACGTGGTAAATAATCACCATTATCGAGCTTGCCACGCACGCCATCGGCCATTGCTGTGACTTCCCAGAAATCAGCCAACTGATAAGCCAGCTGCAATTCAGCACCCGTCAACGTTGCCTCATCCTGTTCAAAGCGATAAGCCTGCAGCCCCTCAACTTCAAGCAAATCCCCCTCCGCGACAACCGCATTCTGGAAAATAAAATCATCAATCTGATTGCGGTATACACTCAGAGAGCCTGTCAGCGCGCCGCTGTTTTTACGCAACGCCAGGTCGACATTTAACGCCTGCTCTTCATCCAGATCCGGATTACCAATGTCATAGCTCAGGGTGGATTCATGAGCACCACAAGAAAACAGTTCTTCAACCGCCGGAGCACGCTGCGCACTGGTCAATGAGCCGGCAACCTGCCAGCCTTCTGATAATTCCTGAATCAGGCCAACCGACACACTGTGATTGGTGAAATCTTTATCATCGACATCCGCAGCAACAAAACCACAGGCTGCATCCAATTCACCCGGATTCGATGGTTTGTGTGAAACACTATCGAGACGCGCACCCACCTCTAAGGTCAGGTCTTGCCACTGCTTCTCACCTAACCAGAATACAGCCAGCTCCTGAGTATCAGTTTCCGGCACCAGAGCCTCACCACCAATGGCCGAAAATTCTTTAGCTGCGATCTGACTGCCTAACACATGTGTCACACCCAGCATTTCCTCCAGCACTAATTCTGCACGCAATTCCTGAGCTTTGTTTTTGAACGTGGTTGGGCCGTGTTCATGTTCGTCTTCATGCTCCTCACCCTCTTCATGTTCTTCTTCCTCGTCGTGCTCTTCTTCACCATGAGCTTCTTCATGCCCTTCGGTGTGTTCATAATCCGTCAGTGCCAGCTTAATACTGAGCGACTCTGCTCCCGCAAACGGCGCTTTAAACAAACCATCCAGATCAATACGGGTACTTTCTAATTCAACCCGAGCCGGGCCTTCTTCCTCTTCGTGGTGCTCTTCACCCTCTTCTTCGTGTTCTTCGCCTTCTTCTTCATGCTCGTCTTCATGACCATGACCTGGCAAACCAAATTCGGCATCCAGACGGCTCACAGCAATACCCACATGACCACCGTCGGCTAACTCGTAACTGCCACCCAAGGCGAACTGACGATTATGCTCAACATCACTATTGTCCTGACGCTTGCCTTCGGCATCGTGACGCTCGATTTCACCATCCTCTTCGCGGTGAATCTCTCCGGCATCAGATGGGATACGGTAATCGTCCGAGCTGGTTTGTGCTGCATCCAGGTGCCAATGCCACTGGTCTTTTTTACCTTCATGGCTCAGCGCAATTTCTTTGCCGTCGTTAACGCTGTTAACACCCAAGCGCACATTGGTTTCAATACCTTCGTGATCATCGGCGTGAGGTACACGATCATCCACCACATTCACCACACCACCAAAAGCACCATTGCCATAGAGCAGTGAGGCCGGGCCACGCAATACTTCCACCTGCTTGGCACCATGGGTATGTACAGCAACAGCGTGATCCGGGCTGACTGATGACGCATCAATGGCCTCTAAGCCTGACTGCAGCACTTTCACTCGAGCTCCGCCCAGACCACGAATCACCGGACGACCCACCTCCGTACCAAAACTGGCATTGTGAACACCTGGCTGCTGCGCCAGAGTTTCACCCAATGATTGAGCACGATGACGATCCAGCTCTTCACCGGTTAACACAATGCTTGGCTGAGCAATTTCAGACTGCGATTGATTGGTTGGTGTTGCCGTAACACGAACCTTATCCAGCTCAACATTTTCCTGAGCATGAACAGGGGTAAAAGACGCACTGGCAACGGCCAACGCCAACAGGTGCTTACGCATGAGGTACTTCTCCAAAATACAGATAAAAATTTGGTTTTATAGTGTTAATAAAGGTGACTGAGAAACAGTGACCATTGGAGGAGCACGAGCCGGAGCACCGACATTGATACGACGTGGCGCAACAAACGCCAGCAACAGTTGAGGAGAGAGGTCCAGCACCAGGGCTGGCAACGCAATTAATAGCGGAGGAATAACACCGGATGGATCTAACGCCTGCAAACAATATTCACAGTGCGTCGTCATGCCGTCATGAGCAAGCTGCTCATGCAGTGTTTGCATACTCGCAACCAGCACCATCAGGACACTGAATACGATCGCTAACAACGATGTATGACGACGAAACGGCATAAGCCAACCAAAAGAGACGTTATAAGATTACAAAGTCTGTCATCACCAAACGAAAGAGTAAAGACAGCAATCCGCTCTATAGGATGCCAGCAAACCGAAAAAGTTCAGATCAGATTTTCCATACGCTTATTAAAGTGCACTTCTATCGCGCGCTGAATATCACGAACACACACTGGCCGCTCGGTATGCACCAGTAAAATCAGAGACTGGGCGTGAACATGGTGATCGCCATCCGGATGTTTGATCACCGAACCTTCTTTGGTTACATACGCCAGCGGTGTACCAAGGTTGGCCTGCACCACTGCATTAACAACATCTGCCCAGCGCTCCCCTTCGAGCCAGACCGGAAATCGCACTGTGTGGTCATCAGCATGGGTAAACATATCCTCAATCACCTGCTCAGATCCAGGCGCTACCATGGCGCGTACGATGATCTCGGGGTATGAACGAATCGGACGCAGAATCACCGGAATATCCAATTCCCTGAGCCGCCCACGATTCGCATCATCCACACATTCGACCATGACTTTATTGCTGATGTGCAACGAGTACAGGCGATGCGCCACATCAAAGGTGAAACTGTCACTGTCAGTGGAATATTCATCCCGGGCCAGCACCACGATGTGGCGAGCACGCTCAGCGCCGGCACGTTTAAGGTCTTCCGGGCGACTGGCTGAACCGCTGACATGCACAACACCCAGCTGACGCAGGCAATCTGGTAAGCCGTCGGTAAAGGCTTCATTCAACAACAAGATGGGAGTTTCCGGATATTCACCACTCTCACGGATCTGGCTGATCAGGCGTACAAAGTAAGCTTCGTGATTGTACTTCGGCGAATTAATAATCAGGATGTGATCGGCCATATTCCAGTCCCAGTGTCCGGTTCGGATTCGCTCCCGTCGCGCGATGCGGAAATCCACATAGTCACTGATCAGAAACGTCATTAACGTAATACCACAAACATACATCAGCACTACCGTTGCCAGCTGCCCTACCGGCGTCGATGCCGACACGTCACCATAACCAACTGTGGTAATGGTGGTGAGTGTCAACCAGATTGCCGTCCAGACCGACATGCCTTCAATCGAAACCATGGCGGCAATATGCAAGCTGACAAACGACAACAAAATAGCCGCCGTGCGTAACACTGCACGGCGGATATTGGCATCGGTCTGATACACCGCATGACGGACACGCTGATGCTGACGAATAAAACGGGTTACCTTGTTCATAGCCGTCATAATAACAGCCTGAAGCAACGCGTCATCCGTCAGACTTGATCTGATGCAAGGGAGCGATACACTGCCATCAACTTATTCCTGATATCGGCTGATTTCCGATATCCACCGACAATAAACAGAGACAATATATGACGTATCACATTTATGGCATCGGCAACGCGCTGGTTGATAAAGAGTTCGAAGTACAGGACGAGTTCTTCACCAAGGCTGGCATTGAAAAAGGCATGATGACCTTAATCGAAGAAGATCAGCTGCATACTATGCTCGATACGTTAAGCACGGACTATGGTCTGAAAAAACGCGCTTGCGGTGGCAGTGCGGCGAACTCCATTATTGGCGCCAGCTATTTTGGCGCCAAAACCTTTTACACCTGCAACGTCGCCAATGACGAAGCCGGTGATTTTTACGTACAAGACCTGCAAGCCGCCGGCGTTGATACCAATATGGACGGTGATCGTGACTCAGGCGTTACTGGTAAATGCCTGGTGATGGTCACACCGGATGCCGAGCGCACCATGAACACTTACCTGGGTATCACCAGCGAATTACACGCCAAACACATCAACGAAGAGGCGTTAAAAAATTCAGACTACGTGTATATCGAAGGTTACCTGGTCACGTCCGACACTTCACGCGCAGCTGCCATTCAGGTGATGGAGCTGGCAAAGAAACACGGTGTGAAAACCGCCATCACCTTCTCCGACCCGGCCATGGTTCAGTTCTTTAAAGACGGCTTAAAAGAAATCATCGGTGACGGCGTTGATCTGCTGTTCTGCAACGAACAGGAAGCCATGTTATTTGCCGATACCGACAACCTGGATGATGCCGTTGAAGCCATGAAAAGTGTTGCCAAAACCTTCGCCATTACTCTGGGTTCCAAAGGCGCACTGGCCTTTGATGGTGAGTTGATGCACCCGATCATTCCGAACCCAACCACCGCCGTCGACTCTAACGGTGCTGGCGACATGTTTGCCGGAGCCTTCTTATATGCCATCACCCACGGTCACGATTTTGCCGCTGCTGGTCGTTTAGCCAGTGCCGCATCTTCCAAAGTCGTTAGTCAGTTTGGCCCTCGCCTGGAGGCTGAACAGCACGAACCATTAAAGTCAGCCCTCGACGGTTAATATCTTTCCCACATTTCTGAACAAGAAATGCCACTAAGAGATACCCGTTTCGGGTATCTCGCTCTGCCAAATCCAGCTATCCTGTATTGATTCAATTGCATTCTTCAGTGGATCCTCAGGCTATGTCCATCACCACTCGTATCATCGGCTTATTACTTTTTTTCGTATTGAGTGCACACGCGCCTGCGCAACCAGAGACAGGATCAAACCAGCCTGCAGAATTAACTCAACATGCGGTCGCAGAAGCACAAATTGAGCAACTGGATAAACCGCTCTACAGTGCTTTTACCGAGCGTTACATCCTGGGTGAGGTTAAAGACCTGCGACAGAGCATTGCCGATGTTCGTCTGGAGTTAACCAGCAAAATTATTGATAAAGAAATTGAGTTAGCCGACCGTGCGTTAACTTATGCCACCGATACCGTTACCTATTTCTTTTATCTGTTGGCTGGTGCGTCGTCATTGCTGGTAATTATTGGCTGGAATTCATTGCGGGATGTGAAAGAACGGGTTGGTTCCTATGCCAACGAGGAAATCAGCCGCATTACCGCATCGTATGAAGAACGTCTGGAAAACCTGGAGAAAGAATTACATCGCAAGTCACGCCACATTAAAGCCGCTCAGGAAGAAATTGTATTAACCAACGAAATTCATTCACTGTGGTTAAAAGCCTCACAAGAAAACAGCCCACAGAATAAAATTTCGATATACGATCAGATTCTGGCGCTGCGCCCGGAAGACCTTGAAGCTCTGACCTACAAAGCCGATGCAGCGTTATTACTTGGGCAAACCGAATGGGCAACCAGTCTTGCGAACCGGGCACTGGAAATTGATCCGGAAAACAGCCATGCCTTTTACCAACGTGCCTGTGCTTATGCCGAATCCGGTTTTGTTGAGGAGGCGTTACGTGATTTGGCGGAGGCGATTCAGCGTTCTGAATCATTACGTATTCAGGCTGGCGTGGATGCCAGTTTTGATAGCCTGAAAGATAATGAGCAGTTTAATGAGATGGTGTTATTGCAAAAGCCGGAAGAAAGTAACGTTATTATCACCGACGATATTTAGGGCCTGTTACACCTCAATCGGTTAAAAACAACGCCAGCAATTCATTTAAATATTGCTGGCCTTTTTCAGTCGCATAAATGCGTTTATCAATATTCAACAAACCCAGCTGTTGGGCTTTAGTGATGGGTTCAGCAACCGCATCCAAGGATAAAAAGGTTCGTTCTTCAAAATCGTCCACCGCAATACCTTGCCGCAGTCGCAACGCATTCATCAGACATTCCAACCCAATATCTTCCGGCTCAATGGTTTGTTTTCCGGCCAAAAAGTGTTTATCCGGATTCAAATAATCCTTCGGTAAACGGGTTTTATTCGTGCGCATAATGGTATTGGCTTCAGAGAGTGTCACTTTACCGTGAGCACCGGCGCCGATGCCAAGGTAGTCACCAAACTGCCAATAATTCAGATTGTGCTTCGAGGCTTTGCCAGGCTGGCAAAAAGCCGAAATTTCATAATGCTCAAAGCCGTGTTGGGCCAATAACTCCAGCCCCGCTTCTTGTATATCCCATAAGGTGTCGTCTTCGGGTAACAATGGTGGGCGTTTATAAAATTCAGTATTGGGTTCTATGGTTAATTGATACCAGGACAGGTGTTGCGGTTCAAAATTGAGTGCCGTTTTCAGGTCGTCTATGGCCTGTTCAATAGTTTGTCCGGGCAAGCCATGCATTAAGTCCAGATTAAAATTATCAAAGCCAGACTCTCGCGCCAGACGAACTGCATTCAGAGCTTGCTCTCGATCATGTACCCGCCCGAGTTTTTCCAGATGCTGCGGCTGAAAGCTCTGAATACCAATGCTCAGGCGATTAATGCCCAGCTGGCGATAACCGGCAAATTTTTCCGCTTCAAACGTTCCTGGATTGGCTTCCAATGTGATTTCGATATCATCCGCAAAATGCAGACGTTTTTTTAATTCGGAAAATAAAGTCTGATAGGCAGACACCGATAATAAACTGGGGGTACCGCCACCGATAAAAATACTTTGGATATCACGTCCCTGTACCCAATGAAGATCCTGTTCAAGATCCGCCAGCAGTGCCTGTATATACTCCCGCTCAGGCAGTGTTTCATCGGCTTTATGTGAATTAAAGTCACAATAAGGGCACTTACGAATACACCAGGGTACGTGAATATAAAGGCTGAGTGGCGGGAGTATGAACATGTTAAGCGGTTTTCTGAGCAGCGGCTTCTTCTTCCGCTAACGCCAGTACATCAAGAATGGATTCAACCTTGGTCGCCCAGGCATTTTTTTCATGAGTCAGCTGGGTAATATCCTGCTTTAACTGTTCCACTTCGTTAATAACGTTTTGTTTTTCTTCCATTAATTGCGCTTTTTCATTTTGCAACACTTCGATGGCGTCTTGAAGTTGTTGCTTTTCGTGTTGTAACGCCTGAACTTCCTGTTGCGTAGTTTCCAGCTCAGAGCGCAATGATAAACGCTCGGCATCACTTTCAATCAGCTGGGCATTGGTGTTTTTCAGCTGATCTTTTTTATTGCCCAGTTCGCTTCTCAGCTCTTCAACCGAGCTGATGGTGTCTAAAATTTTACTTTCAAGTTTTTCTAAAATATCCAAAATACAACTTCTTTTCTAAGATATTAATGCATGTTTATTTATGTGTTGTCTGACATGTTGATTGAGGCTTAAAGCTTAATGTCAGCCATCAGTTTTTGCATGGCGGTGCCCCGGTGAGAAATCCGGTTTTTATGTTCTTTGCTTAATGCCGCAGCGGTGCACTGTTCGCTCTCGACAAAAAATAACGGATCGTAGCCAAACCCTTCGTGACCTTCCGGATTTAACACAATACGGCCTTCCCAGCTTCCCTGAAAAACCTGCGGCGTTGAATCATTGGCATGGCGCATATAAACGAGGACACATTGGAACCGTGCCGTACGTTGTGCGTCAGGCACCTCCTTTAAAGCCTGTAATAACATGGCATTATTGGCGGCATCCCCCGATTCTTCTCCGCGATACCCTTCACGCTGTGCATAACGGGCACTGTAAATACCCGGCGCACCGTTAAGGGCATCCACTTCAATACCCGAATCATCGGCTAATGCAGGTAAGCCCGTTTGTTGTGCGGCATTGCGCGCTTTCAGGATGGCATTCTCTACGAAACTTAAGCCATTTTCTTCTGCCTCTGTCACATTAAAATCATTCTGAGGAATGACTTCGATGGCTTGTTCAGAAAAATGGTTGGCAAACATGGCCGAGAACTCTCTTAACTTACCGGCATTGCCGCTAGCGAGGACGATTTTTTTCATATTTAAAACAGACCTTCCGGTCGACTCTGGTGTTTATTTTCTGACACGCGGTAGATACATCCATGTACGCTCGACTGCCACATCCCTGTGGCAGACGGTCAGAAAACAAACACCAGATTCAACCGTTAAACTTTGAAGAAGAAAATGCGTAATAAGAGAAGGGTTACTCTTTATAAAAACGCTGGCTGAATTTCACATCATAACTGCGCGACTGACCATCTGGCGTAGCCTGCAAGTTAATGTGGTACATATCGCCATCATCAAAACGAAACGTGCTGATGTAATACACCGCATTGGTTTCTTTAATTTCTTTAAATTCAAGCTCTTTTGATTGGCCAATTAAGTTGCGCAGCTGACCGGTTACCTTGCCAGTCACCGGCATGGGTAATTCTGAATTTTTATCATTTTTCAGAATCGAAATACTCAGGTACCCCAAAGAGCCGGAACGGGTGATGCCATAAGCTTCGGCAACATCTGGCGTTAAAAACGTTGAGTTCAAGCCAATGTAATGAACTTCATAATCGCCGAACACCTGTTTTTGTTCACCACGGTCTGCAGCCAATGCGAATGAAGCCATCAGGCTTAACATCAGAGTCAGCATCAGATTTTTGAGAATATTCATGGTTGATCTCCTCATCGATTGTTATTTGCGGGTAATGTGATACACCGCGATTTCTCCCAGCATGGCTGGCCATAACCGAATCGTCCAGTGTTGCTTATGCTCACCATCGACAACGGTCTTTTTAAGAATTTTAATATTTTTTTCGCGACATAAAATTTCAAAGTCACGGAAGGTACACATGTGAATATTTGGCGTGTCATACCAGTTATACGGTAAGGTTTCTGACATCGGCATACGGCCTTTAAACATCAGATAAAAACGCGTGCGCCAGTAACCAAAGTTAGGGAAGGTCACAATCGCTTCATTACCGATACGCAACATTTCATCCAACAATAAATCCGGGCGCTCAACCGCCTGTAACGCCTGAGTCATGATGACGGTATCAATGCTGTTGTCTTCAAAATTGCGCAAGCCGTTATCTAAGTCTTGCTCAATCACATTCACACCGTTACGGATGCAGGCGGTGATATTGTCCGGATTAATTTCCAGGCCATAACCACGCACATTTTTATGCTGTTGCAGGTATTGCAGTAAAGCACCCTGACCACACCCCAAATCCAATACCTGACTGCCGGGCTTTACACCACGCTGAATCAGCGCGTGATCGTCACGCAATACGTCGTTAGCAATATTCATGACTGACCTCCAGCCGTTGGTATGTCAGCAGCCACACGCTCCATATACGCCGAAAAAATATCCAGATAACGTGGAATTGGCAGTAAAAAGGCATCATGACCATTATCGGATTCGATACAGGCATAACTGACGTTTTTATCGGCATGCATCAAAGCATCAACAATTTCCTGCGAGCGCTCAGGAGAGAAACGCCAGTCTGTGGTAAACGACACCACCAGAAAATCGCATTGCGCCTGACTCAGACATTGCACCAGATCGTTGTCGTAATCCGCCGCCGGATCAAAATAGTCCAGTGCTTTGGTCATCAACATATAGGTGTTGGCATCAAACCGGGTAGAAAATTTTTCGCCCTGATAATGCAGGTAACTTTCGACCTGGAATTCCGGCGCAAAACTGTAATTTAATTTGCCTTCTTTCAGCTCACGGCCAAACTTCTGCTTCATCGCATCGTCAGACAGATAGGTCAGGTGACCTAACATACGGGCCTGCATCAAACCGGTTTTCGGAATGGTGCCATGCTCCAGATAATGACCATCGTGGAACTCCGGGTCTTTGGCAATCGCCTGGCGCGCGACTTCATTAAAGGCAATATTCTGCGCAGACAACTTGGGGGCCGATGCAATCACAACCGCATGACGCAAACGTTCAGGGAACTGAATTGACCAACGTAATACCTGCATACCGCCCAGGCTACCACCAACAACGGCGGCCCATTGATCAATCTCTAAGACGTCTGCCAGCCTGGCCTGTGCATTCACCCAATCCCGTACCGCCACAATCGGGAAGTCCGGTCCCCAGGGTTTGCCGGTTTCCGGGTTGATGCTGGTCGGCCCGGACGACCCTGCACAACCACCCAGATTATTCAGCGCTACGACAAAAAAGCGATTGGTATCGATGGCTTTACCCGGGCCAATGGCACTGTCCCACCAGCCGGGCTTTTTGTCCTCCATGCTGTGGTAACCCGCGGCATGGTGGTCGCCGCTTAACGCATGGCAAATTAACACGGCATTGGAGTGATCGGCGTTCAGCTCACCATATGTTTCATACACCAGGTCATAACTGGGTAACACCCGGCCGCTGCGCAGTGTCAGTGGCTGATCAAAATGATGGACTTTGGGAATAACCAAACCAACAGAATCGTTGGGGATTTGTTCCGGCATGACTCAGCAATCCGTACAAAGAAAACGCTTAAGTTTATCAGGCAACCGGAATGATGTAGAGGGTTTACGGCTCGAGACAAGCGATCAGTGTTGGATACACTGTCTTATCAGCGTTACTATGAAATCAACGCAGCTCGGCGGAGAATGGTGATGGCTTATCAGCAACTGATTGGTGTGTATAACGCCGAAGGTTCGATACTGGGAGAAGTTCGTTATGTTGTTGGCAAACTGACCGGCAGCCGTGAGTGTGCTTTGTGTGATATCAGCCACCGGCTTGCCTGGGAAAAAGACAGCTTTTCCACCTTCAAAAATAACTTTCCGATTCCTTTTTTTAACCGCCATCTGGATGAGCTGGAACCCGAACAGCTGACCCTCGCGAAAGACCGCGCTCCCTGTGTATTGGCATTGGATGAAGAAGGCTGGCAGGTGGTGGCCACCAGCCAGCATTTGCAGCAATGTGAACGTTCGGTTAAACGCTTCAGTGAACTGATGTATTCACTGCTGGATTAATTACGAAGCTATTTGTTACGGAACTGGGCGGCGGTAATAAACTGGCCAAACGACTCACACCAGACAATCGCCGTAGTAAAGTCTTCCAGATTCACCGATTCATCCAGCGGCAAAATAAAGCGGTCGAAGGTTTTAATATTGCCAACCGGCGTCATGGTTGACTTCAAACGGTTAAAATCGGCTTCGGTTTCGACAAACTCCGGCGATAAATACAGAATATAATCTGGCCCTGGTGCCAGCTCACCGTCAAAGGCAATAAAGTCGCTACCGACCCGTAATTTGCCTTCTCCCCAATGCAAAAAGTCACTGTCTTTTAAATCACGTTGTACATCAGCCACATATTCGGTGCTGTTAAGCTTTTGCATCATAGCGATATCTGATGGCGAATCGGGCGCGGTCAGAATAGGTAACATATAAATACCTAAAGCAAATCCGATAAACCCAACACCACCATGAGTGGCCAGTAACAATAAGCGATTAAACCATGCATTGGCGAACATTCTGTTTAACTCCTTCGATCCGTATACCCAGAACACTATAGACTACCCAGATCAGACCACCCAGATCATAAAAAGTGCCCTAAGTATTACAGATTACGGCGTGGCGGCATCAGCACATTGGCAAAAATCAGCCCGGCAATCAGCGACATCAGAATCAGAAACACCTGAGGGCCAATCGCCACCTGATTCAGCATCACCTCACCGGACACCATGGCATTTAAACCAATGTACGCTTTGCTGCCCGGCACCAGAATCACAATGCCTTGTAGCAGAGCAATTGAAGCGGGGGCTTTCATCCAGCGGGAATACAAATTGGCGTACACACCCACCGCCAGTGCGCCAAAAAAAATACCGATTGAGCTGGTGAAATATAACATCGCCACTTCGGCCACACTGTAAGCAATCACTCCGGCCAAAACGCCCCACAACATGTCTTTCAGACGGGCACGGAAGATAAACGCCAGTGATAACGATAACAGCGGCACTCCCAACCAGTGCACCCAGGGAGCGACGGCGACCGGCTCAACAAATGCCACCGAACCAAAAAAGGCGCGGCCCAGCGTCATGCCCAACACAGCACCAAAATACAATTTGAACAACAGCATCATGGCGTCCATCACCCGTGCCGTGCCAGAAATCAGATCACGGGCCGCCAGTTCGGCCAGGCCAATGGTGAGTGCCAGCCCCGGTATAAAGACAATAATGCCCGACAGAATCACCACCGGAATATCAATACCGGGGTCCACTAACGCCACGGCACAACCACCAACACCACACAGAATGGCTGCCAACGGCTCCAGCATATCGGCCATGCGTGTTGACCGTTCAGCAAGGTACACCAGCCCGTACACCAGCAGACCAAACAAAGCTGACCACAGCACATTATTCCAGCTGCTTTCCATTAACATGGCAAAGCCCATCGCCACGGTAGCGAATGAAGCGCCCGTCAGTAACGGCCCATACGGGTTCGGCCGGGACTGAATATCCGCCAGGCGCTGCATCGCCTCAGCCAGATTCCGCTGGCCACTGGTCAGTTCATCCACCAGCTCGTCACAACGCGCCAGTGACCCCAGATCCAGCTCCCCGGGATTCACCCGGGCAATGTGGTTATATTCCTGCTCATCATCGTGATTCAGCACAAACGTCATGGTGGTTGGTGTAATCAGGAAATATCCGGTCACCCCCAGATTGGCGGCGACATTCTGCAGATGACTCTCAAGCCGATAAGCCGGGGTGCCAAATTTATGCAGCGCTTTGCCAAGCTGAATAATAAAACGACGTTTTTCTGTAAATTCTTCAGTGCTCACAACATACTTCTCAAACGTGCAGACCAGTGGCCTGCTATTCCTGCCAGTCGGCAAAATGATCCAATAAATACTGGATGGCTAACCGCGCTCTGGCGGGTAAAAAGCGACGATTAGGATAGACCACCCAGCTGTTAATTCCCTGATACCAGTATGGTTCCAAAACCGGAGTTAATAGCCCTTTCTCCACCAAAGGCTGCAGATTCCGTTTGGGCATATAAGAAATCCCTAAGCCACACTCACAGGCGTGTACCAATGCATGCTGGTTATTCGTATGAATGCGGCCAGCCACTTTCACCGTTAACACCCGCTCCGCTTCCTGAAACGTCCAGTGGTCGTTGTTATACACACATTGATGATGGCGCAGGTGGTCGGGGTGTTTTGGCAAACCAAAGCGACGAATATATTCCGGGCTGGCGGCGGCCATCATGGAACGTTTCACCAGTTTGCGAGCCACCAGACCCGAATCCTGTAACTGTCCGAAACGAATAGCAAAGTCGAAACCGCTCTCAACAAAATTCACAATGTGGGTATTAAAGTCGAGCTGCAAACGCAACTCCGGATGTTGTTGTGCAAATGCCACCAGCGCAGGCATCACATGCGTTTCTGCAAAGGTGCCTGCCAGACTCACCCGCAATACACCACTGAGCTGGTACTGCTGCGATCCCAGTTGTTCATTCGCTTGTTGCAGACCGTTTAATAATTCCCGGCACTGCTGATAATACTGATTACCCGCTTCGGTCAGGCTCACCAACCGGGTGGTACGTGCCACCAGCGCCGACCCCAGGCGTTGCTCTAAACGCGACACCTGACGACTGACATGGCTGGTGCTACATTCCAGCTCCCGTGCCGCAGCAGAGAAGCTTTGTTTCTCCGCCACCGCAACAAATTCAACAATACCTTCAAAGCTATCCATGATGCTTCGCTCTTCTTTATAAGACTTTTGTCTTTGCCATACAGCAATAATGATTTTCAGGTTAGCCCCATTATCACCATTACAGCAAACCAATACTATGGTCGTCATTGCGAAGCGCCCCAAACAGCAGCACCCCAAGCAGCGCACTTCGCTACTTAAAGAATCATGTTCTATACAGAGGAATCTGAGATGAAAAAGGTTTTAATCCCGGTAACGAACCATGCCACCCTGGGCACTACCGATCAGGCAAATGGCACCTACTCACCGGAGCTGACACACGTCGTTCATCTGCTGGATGAAGCCAATATTGGTTACGACATCGTGTCGATTCTGGGCGGTAAAGCACCGATCTACGGCACCGACCTTGAGAATGACCCGGTGAATGACCAGGTGCTGGCCGACGACAACTTCACCAGCCGTATGAACAACACCATTCCGGTAGCTCAGGTGAACATCGACGACTATGACGCCATCTTCTACCCAGGCGGCTTTGGTTTGTTATCGGACCTGGCAGAGAACAAGCAGGTGGCGGATCTGGCAGCAGCGCATTACGAAGCTGGCGGTGTTTTAGCAGCGGTGTGTCATGGTCCGGCGAGCTTATTGCCAATCACCTTATCTAATGGTGAAAAGCTGTTAGCCAATAAAGAAGTGACTGGTTTCACCCGTGAAGAGGAAGTCGACTACGGCACCATCAATGACATCCCATTCCTGCTGGAAGAGTCTCTGGCTCGTACCGCCGCAAAATATTCTAAGGTGCAGCCATGGGGTGAGTTTGTCATTGAAGATGACCGTGTGATCACCGGTCAGAATCCATCCAGCGCACACGCTGTTGGTAGTGCACTGGTTAAGGCATTACAGGCGTAATCACATAACCAGTCTGTTGTAGCGATCAGCCTGTTACAACAATCAGCCCACCTCAGCAGTGGGCTGTTTCATGGGTGCCATTGCGGCAATTTCAGCATCCAGTTCATCAATGGTGTTTTGCACCAGCGTATGGCAATGATCGGCCAGCGCTCTGACGTCCTCTTCGCCCATGCCCTCGGTCGAGATTGGGTCCAGATATTTCACCAGACACGTACCTGACTTCAGTCGGCCCGGGTCGATATTTTTATCGCTGCTGGAAAATACGACCGGCACAATCGGCAAACCCGATTCAATCGCCAACGCAAACGCGCCCGATTTAAACGGCATCAAACCACGGCCACGGCTGCGAGTGCCTTCGGGAAAGATATAGACCGAGCATTTTTTCTCTTTCACCTGTTTGGCAACCAGCCCCATGGTTTCCCACGCTTTGGCTTTGTTCTTGCGATTAATAAACAAATTGCCCGCCAACCAGAAAGCGGTACCAAATACCGGAATGTACTTTAACGTGCTTTTACCCAGATACGCCGTATTGGCTGGCACCTGAGCCGTCACGGTAAATACATCCAGGCTGTCCTGATGATTGGAAATATAAATCGCTTGCTGATCGTCGCTCAGCGGATTACGGCGCACAACCTTAAAACGCAGGCCCAGCAGATAACGCCCCAGACTGAGAATCCAGGACCCTTGTTGATTGTTTTTGCGATGAAATGGACGCACTAAACATAAAATAACCACGGCGCCACAGGCAATCAGAAAATACGCGGTTAACAGCAAAACTCGGAGATAAAACAACATAGCATTCTCGTTATTATTATTCAGGGGTTACAGACACATACGGCTGCCGACTCCCTGGCTGTCATCATTTTGTCATTATTTGGCTTTATTGGTCGTCAGGCAAGTTTCTGACTCCAACTCAGTTGTGCCAAAAAAGAAAAAGACAGGCTAAAAACCTGTCTTTTGTATCTTTTTTAGAATTGGTATCGCCAGCACGGCCTCAGAAGCAGGCTTATCTCAGAAACAGTTGATAGGCCTCATTCTGAGTTTCATCCCAGAAACGATAGCCCAACTCATGTAAATAACCTTCCAGCTGTGGCACCTTATCTTCTGGCACCTGTAAACCAACCAATACCCGGCCAAACGCCGCGCCGTGGTTACGGTAATGAAACAGTGAAATATTAAAGCGCTTACCCAGTTTCTTCAGAAAGTTCAGCAGCGCGCCAGGACGTTCCGGGAATTCAAAGCGGTACACCCGCTCATCATTCACACTGCCCGGTGCATGGCCACCCACCATATGACGGATATGATATTTGGCAATTTCGTTATCGGTAATGTCCATCACCGGGTAACCGTGAGATTGCAGCTCATTCAATAATTCCTGACGCGCATTCCCTTCGGCGCCGACTTTCACACCGACATAAATACGTGCTTTGTCGTCATCGCCGTAACGATAATTAAATTCGGTAATCGGACGTTTCCCCAACAAGCTGCAGAACTTCTGGAAGCTGCCCGCTTCTTCCGGAATGGTCACCGCCA
Source organism: Bacterioplanoides sp. SCSIO 12839 (assembly GCF_024397975.1). NCBI lineage: Bacteria > Pseudomonadati > Pseudomonadota > Gammaproteobacteria > Oceanospirillales > Oceanospirillaceae > Bacterioplanoides > Bacterioplanoides sp. SCSIO 12839. Next base: position 146,851 of record NZ_CP073745.1, on the reverse strand, counting down.
GAATCACTTCCCGACCTTCACCAATTTCTGCTACTTCGGAGATATAGCGCATGCGATCAAAGTTAACGTTGGCACCGCTGAGAATGGCCACCAGATTCTGGTCTTCGCAGGTTTCACGCTCAACGTACTTTTTCATCCCGGCTACAGCCAGAGCACCCGCCGGTTCACACACGGCACGGGTATCGTCAAAGATGTCTTTAATCGCGGCACAGATTTCATCTGGCGTAACTGTGATGCACTCGTCGATATGGTCTTTACAGACTTCCCAGGTGTTCTCACCAATCTGAGCCACCGCTACACCGTCAGCAAAGATACCAACCTGATCCAGGATTACCCGCTCACCTTCGGCCATTGCCGCAGCCAAACAGGCCGATTCGGTACTTTCTACCGCAATTACTTTCACTTCCGGACGCAGCGCTTTGATATAGGCAGCAACACCTGCCGCCAGGCCGCCACCGCCCACCGGCACAAACACCACATCCACCGGGTTACGCATCTGGCGCAGGATCTCCATGCCGATGGTGCCCTGCCCGGCAATGGTTTCCGGATCGTCATACGGGTGGATATAGGTCATGCCTTTTTCATCCACCAGCTTTTGTGAATAAGCAAACGCATCATCAAAAGCATCGCCGTGTAACACCACCTTGGCACCGCGAGCTTTCACCGACTTCACCTTAATTTCAGGTGTGGTGCGTGGCATCACAATAGTGGCTTTAATGCCCAGCTCTTTCGCCGCTAACGCCAGACCCTGAGCGTGATTACCGGCCGAAGCGGCTACCACACCGGCGGCTTTTTCGTCTTCAGTCAGCTGCACGACCTTGTTATAAGCACCGCGAATCTTGAACGAATACACCGGTTGTTCATCTTCACGCTTCAGCCAAATCTGATTGCCCAAACGCTCACTGAGAAAGGTGGCAATATGCAGCGGCGATTCAATGGCTACGTCGTAGACACGGGCGCTGAGTATTTTCTTCAGATAATCGTTGAGCAATGGATTCGACATGAGTAGGCCGTTTTAACAGAATTTTTAAGAACTTTTGTGTTTTACAGAGGCATTGTAACCCATCAATGCATATAATTCGCGAATCCCAGATTTGAGACTGAGCAAGAGATTATGAACCAGGATGAATTAAAACGTGCCGTTGGCCAGGCCGCCGTTGACTACATTCTTCCCAAGCTGGAAAAAGACAGCATCGTGGGTGTTGGCACCGGCTCTACCGCCAACTGCTTTATTGATGCCTTAGCCGCACACAAGCACGATTTTGAAGCGGCGGTTGCCAGCTCAGAAGCCTCGGCCCAACGCCTGAAAGATCACGGCATCGACGTTTACGACCTGAACCAAGTCGCTGGCTTTGATTTCTATATCGATGGCGCTGATGAAATTAACCACAACCTGGAGATGATCAAGGGTGGTGGTGCGGCACTCACTCGGGAAAAAATTGTTGCGGCGGTAGCCCGTGAATTTATCTGCGTGGCCGATGAGAGCAAACTGGTGGATATGATGGGGGAATTCCCACTGCCAGTAGAAGTGATCCCGATGGCGCGTTCTTATGTTGCTCGTGAACTGGTGAAGTTGGGCGGCGACCCGGTTTACCGTACAGGTGTGGTAACCGATAACGGCAACCATATTCTGGATGTGCACCACCTGCGTATTGCTTCACCGATGGAACTGGAAGAAAAAATCAACCAGATCACTGGCGTAGTCACCAATGGCTTATTTGCCCTGCGTCCGGCGAACGTTTTATTACTGGGCACCCAGGACGGTGTTAAAACCATTACCAAATAATTCGTGCAGCGATGTATTTGATCACTGAATAAAGAGGCTGTTTTCAAAAGCAGCAACAGGATGTTGCGACCGCCCGGCAGGCATAGGGATGTGCCTTCGGGGCGGCGGCTGAAAATAGCCTCTTTATTTAGTCAATAACGATAAATAATTAAGGGAACAGCAATGAAAAACTGGCTAAAAATATTACTTACCGGTCTTTCTGTTGCCTTACTCAGCCTTTCCCTGTTGCTGCTTTTTTTACCCTCGCTATTAAAGCCGTTACTGAACAGTGGGTTCAGCACCGCACTCAATTATTTTGGTATTCAAAACAGCGAGATAGAAGTCAGCCACTTCAGCTGGCACAGGCTAACCGTTCGTTCGCTGTCGGTGCCACTGCCAGACGGCAGTTTATTTGCTTTAGAAAATTTATCGCTGAGCTATTCACCTGGCCAATTAATCAGCGGTGAATTAAACACGCTGGAACTTGATGTTGTCTCACTGAACCTGGCCGACGAAACCGGAGAAAAACTCGCGGGGGCTGCCGCCGCAGGTGCGGGTAAGGCTGCAACCAATGTTATTGAAACCACGCCCGAAGTAGCCATTCCAGCCTTTAAACAATGGTTACAACTGCCACTGGAATCGTTATCGATTCATCAGATTAATATTCAGCATGCCAGCGTCAGTACGGCGTTACAGGCGCAGGTGACACCACAATTGTGGCGTGTATGGGGCGATGCTCAGCTGGACAATATCCCGCTCCCCTGGCAATTAGAAATGCAGCTGCAAAACAGCGGTGACCTGTTAATTATGCTGTCCGAGTCCAGCCAGCTATTAACCCAGCTGTACGGCAATATTGATCAGGATGAAGCCGGTAATACGCATATTATTTTAAATCAGCAATCCGATCTTAAAGCGATTAACGAACGACTGCTGACGGATTTACCCGTCCATATTCCGTTAACCACGATGCAGTCTCGCAGTGAAATTCAGCTACCTCCCGTGGTGATGATTCCCAATGGCATTGATTTAACCTCGGAAATTACGGTTGAAACGGATGCCGGGCCATTATTAACCGGCTCTCAGTCTACAAAGTCGCAATCCACAAGCCAGCAACCCACAAACCCGCAGCCCGATCTGACGTTGCACTGGCAGTCTGGAGAAATTACGGCGGCCATTCAAAAAGCGGCAGATGCACCACTGTCATTGCAGGTTTTCAGTCAGCATAAAATAAAAGCGGATGTCGCTGGCCAAAGCTATTTGATTCAACAGCAAAATAACCAACCCTTATTAACAACGAGTTGTAATATTGGCCTTACCGGCTGTCAGCTGCAGTCGTTGTTATCCTGGAATATCAATACCGATCAACAACAAGCCAACATCACTCTGAAGCCTGAACTGGAGTGGCAGCAAGAGAAAGGTGTCAGCGGATTTTTAATCGCAGGCATCGACGCAGAACAAAATAATCCGGCCTGGCCTCAGGGCCAGTTCAGCAGCCAGGGGCGTTTTGATTTTTCATTACAAAATAATGGCGATTGGCAACTGACATCAGAGCATGGCCTGCGTAATACACTGGCGTTGGAAGCAATAACACTTAAGCCAACCGACAGTGCACCTGATGAAAAAGAGTCTGATAAAAACGCAGCCACTCAAACAATTCAACGGTCTGAACTAACACGTCAACGATCCGAACTACAGGTATCCGAACTGCAATTAACCTTGCTGGATCAGCTCGATATTAAACACCAGCAACAAGTGTTGTCGTTTGAACCCTTAAGAGTGGCGCTGAAACCCTTCTCCGCGGAACTCAGCGAACAACTGTCATCCCGCCAAACCTCCGTTGCTACGGTGAATATCACCAACAGTTCGGTTGAGTGTTTGCCACAAATCACCCGCAACCTCAGCAACCATAAAGCGGATATTCACTGCCAGCTATCACTGGCAAGCACGCCCTCGAATTTTCAGCAGTGGCCGATTCCGGATATGAGTATCCGTGGGCCATTAAACCTGACACTGCCGTTAGAACAAGAGACATCGCAGCCGCAAGCATCCGATAAACCCACAGTTATAGATGCAGAGCTGGTATTTAGCCTGGCCGATCAGGCGTTACAGTTACGTTCTCATATTAAACACGAGCAACAAGCGGGTGCTCAGCTATCATCCGGCTCCATGCAATGGCAACTGCAGGACACGCCGTTAAACTGGAATGCATTAGGACTCTCCGAACTGACCAATCTTACCAAGCTGCAGCTATTAAATGGTTCTCTTTCTGGCCAGGGCTGGCTCGACTGGCAACAAACGCCTGACCAGCAATGGCAATTAAAACCAGACTTCATGTTGCGTTTTGATGAGTTGGCTGCGACCTATGACAACAGTATCTCATTGGAAAACTGGCGCGGATTATTTGCCATTCGCCGCCCACTTAATTTCACCGGCACGGATTCGGACACGAATTTCAACGATTATATAATCGATGCACAAATTGCTGGCGAAAGTGTGAATACCGGTATTCAGTTGTCGAATATTCTGGCGCGCAGCCAGACGCGTATCCCAGCGGATTTATCCTCTGCATTAATCGAAGTGTATGAAGTCCACACCGAATTATTAGGCGGCCGAGTGCGACTGCCATTAATGAAGTTTGATACCCGTAAAGATGTGAACGCCTTTGGCATTGAGGTGGATAATATTCAACTGAGTGAACTGGCCAAACTGGAGCCCAATGCCGAAGTGGAAGCCACCGGTGTACTCGATGGTGTACTGCCCATTGTGATTACTCAGGCTGGTGTACAAATTCCCGGTGGCAATTTATTCGCTCGTGACCCGGGCGGCGTGATTCGTTACAACAACGCCACCAGCCAGGCATTAAAATCATCCGACCAAACGGTTGGACTGGCGATGCAATTATTAGAAGATTTCCATTACAACCAGCTGGAATCCGGAGTGGAATATCAGCCCGATGGTGAGCTGAATCTGGCGCTGCAATTTCAGGGCAATAATCCGGAATTTTTTGGTGGCCAGGCGACGCATTTAAACGTTAATCTGGATTACAACCTGCTCGATTTATTAGAAAGCTTGCGCATTAGTAATGATTTAATTCAGAAGGTTGAAGAGAAATATCAGCTGTAATTATTTTTCTGGAATGTTTTTTTATCATTAAAAGACATAAAAAACCGGCACTACGCCGGTTTTTTGTGCTTTTTCACTCTTACCGTGGCGCGCCCTGATCCAGCCACTCGGCAATCAAACGCAACTCCGCCGGAGATAATGCATTTTTATAACGCTCACGTTGCTCCTCGGTTAAATCAACCGGACGGAAGAAGCTGTGATCATCGTCCCCATCGTTATCGAACAGGTCAAAGAAGTTGGCACTGAGCACCGCGCCGTTTTTATTCATCAGAGACTGTGTATAACAAGTGAAGCAGTCGTTCTCTGGTTCAATAGAAGGAGGCGGCAAAATACGGCGACAGCTGGCTGGGTTCACCGTGCTGTAACGGTTCAGTAAATACATAAAGGGTGTCCAGTTACTGAATAACCGATCGTATGTGATTGTTGTACCGTCAGAACTTCCAGCACCTAATAGGCTCAGTTCAATAAAGACACGATTTATTTTATCGAGGATCGGTTCAATATGATTGTCATAACGCGCATCAATCACACAGTCATCCTGCCAATTCGTTTCACAGCTGACGGTGGTGGGTTTTTCAGTGGTCAGCGATGACATCGTCACAGCAACCGCATCCGCTGCATTAGCCGTCCACGGATTGTTATAAATCAGATCACCACGAAGACGTTTATTATCAGGCTGATGACGTGCCAGAGTCTGCGCCATGGTTTCACCCACTCGTGCAGTTAAGTCGCTGGTCACACCCGGCCATTGGTTCGTAGCAGCTCCGGCATTGGCACCTGTATTGTCTTGCATCGGCACCAGGTCGCCGTTATCACTGAAACCGATATAGTGCTGCACCTCACCTTCAAGCACCGTGAAGTACTGGTTGCTGCGGGCAAAGTTCTGGTAGCGGTAGTCACTGCCTGCCATTTCATTTAAGGCTTTGCCATATCGATTCACCACTTCCAGTGTCATACGAGCAGTGGAAGAGCTGGCAAACAACACAGAGCCATCCGGTTGAACCGGCACATATCCGGCAATATCAAATTGTTCGCTACCCACACTGCGTTCAACCAATACCCGAACAAAACGGGCGCTGCGATCAACCATGGGGGATAACGTTGGGTTCGCCAGAGTTGTAATGCCCTGCTCGCTCTGATCATTCAGGCCTTTTGCGTAAATAGAGCGGAGATGAATAATACCCACCCCCTCATCAACGGGTTCATCGACATCAACGGTGATATTGAGCGTTGCCTGAATCTGATTACGACTCAGCGGGCGGACGCTTTCATCGCCGCCAAGCTGATCGTCGTTATCGATATCCTGGTTAGCCGCAACCAAAGTCAGCGTAAAAGATTCCATGTGGTCTGCTGCCAGATCTATAGTGATGCTGTTACTGAGCACGTCATCAAGTTGCCAGCTGTTATCAGCAGCCAGCAAACTGGCATCCTGAACAATTGCCATCGGTGGTAAACCGCTGACCTTCATACTGGTGAAAGATTCACTGCCATCGGTGTCGTTCAGGCGATGACTGACTTCGACACGAACGGTTTTTTTATTCTTACTATTATCACCGTCATTGCCATCATCGCCTTCACTCCCATCAAGGCGTTTTACGCTTAACGACGGCACGTCGGCAACAGCATAAATCACAATGTTCAGGCTGCCGTTGTAACTCCGGCTTTTATCATCGGCATCACCAGGGCCATTGGTGTTCACAAACGTGGCTTCAGTTTTTAACACCAGATCATCGGCAGAATGTGTGATGGGTGTCAGTTTCAGCGATGCTAACTGAGCAGCGCTGACCTGCCAGCGGCCAGCGCCTAAATCCGTTGCCGGTGCCAGCGTCACCCCTGCAGGCACATCGGTAATCACCAGCTTGGTCAGTTGAGAAAAGCCGGTTATTTTTGTGGTATCAAAACCAAACACCAGCGTGTCATCTTCGTTAATGGTGAAGTCACCACTAATCGATTGACCTGAAGCATTGGTATCTGGTGTATCCGGATCGCCAGTGTCTGGCTTACCGGTATCAGGGTCGCCGCCTCCTGGTTTATCCGTATCTGGATCTCCGCTCCCAGGCTTATCGGTATCAGGGTCACCATTGCCCGGTTTATCCGTATCAGGATCGCCGCTGCCTGGCTTATCCGTATCAGGATCACCGCCACCTGGCTTATCCGTATCAGGATCACCACTGCCAGGCTTATCCGTATCAGGATCACCACTGCCTGGCTTATCCGTATCTGGATCGCCACTGCCTGGCTTATCCGTATCCGGCTTATCAGGATCAGGGGTTACCGGCGGCTGAATGGGTTCGCCAGGCGGTAAGGCGTCAAACGGTAAACCGTTATTTTCGTTCGGATAACCTAAAACCACTTCGCTATAAATACGGCCAACTTTGGCACGGAGTACCGGGCGTCGCGAATTTTCATTGGCATCAAATACCCAGATGCCATAACGCGGATCGACGTTCTCCAGATTTTCTCCGTTTTCACATAAGCGAACGGTACGACCTTCATTTTTATAACACTGCGACCAACTCACCAACATGCGGCTGCTACCATCACGATACGGCCAGAAGGCACTGTACCAACCCAGGGTACTGGTGGTATTGGATGACGGTTCGGCGTTATCCGATGTCAGCGAACGACCACGTAACTCTTCATACTGCGCCTGCACTTCAGCTGCCGGGCTTTGGTCTGCCGACGCTGACGGGGCATTCTTATTGCCGCTAAATTCGATAATCTGACCACCGGCAAGCGGAGAATTCTGAGTACCAGACAACGCCATTAAACGACCAGCGCGCCCCTGAACCAGGCCCGACAATTGTTGAGTTGGCAACGAAATCTGATTGGTTAACGGCTGTAATGATTGTCCGTCAGCATTCAGTTTCATTAACTGTGGTTGTTTGGCGCGCTCGAATGGGTCGGTCATGCCGGATACCAGTGCTGCCGACATGGATGGCTCTGCAGCGTTCTGGCGAGTAAACACAACATTGCCACTTCCTAATGCCGTCACATCAACATCCTGTTGCTGGCCTTCGGTGATTTGAGTCAGACCGGAGCCATCTCGCTCCATAATGTAGAGATGCGTACCGTCGTCTGTGGTGGAACGGTCTGAGGAAAAAATAATACGGGAGTTGCTGTATACCGGGGCAGTATCGTTACCTGCATTGGCGCGATCGTCATCACGAATAATGCGTTGTAATTGCTGCTGTTCAAAAGCATATTCATAAATATTCCAGCTCTGCCCTTTTTCAGCCCGGGCACTGAACAGCAGATATTTTCCATCATTCGAAACCGTCAGGTCTTTTGCATCGTAGTTGCCATCGGGAAATAGCGTATTAAGAATTTCCACCGGGGCCGCGTCAGAATTCAGCGCATTATGGACGATCAGTTTCGACCCGGGAAAATACTGCTGTGGCTGAGAAGCATCACGGAATACCGGCTCGCCATCACGATACACGTAGGCAAATGGCGTATTATTAGCCGCAACCGCTTCCTGATCTCCCGTTTCACCGGCACCCATACAAGCAGACAATGCCACAGGTAACAGAGGAACCAACCATGTTTTTTGCAGAGTTAATTTTTTCACAGCAACAACCCAGGCGCATTTTTACCAATGCACAACATTCAGAGTAAAAAATAAATGACAGCACCCTGAATATTATCATCCGACCTGTTTCCAATACTGTGACACAGGTTGAAGAGTTTTTATCGAAGAATTAAAAGGCGAACAGAAAAGGACACTATTTAAATTATCTGGCGTATTCTTACGAACCCAATACGCCAGGGCCTGTTAACAGACCCTGGATAAGTAGAATTATGACGGCACAAAGGTGAAGGTATATTGCACAGCGGTGGCAATTACACTTTGCTGGCCAAACTGAATAAGGCGTATTTTATCCAGCATCTTTTGCTCCAGCGGCTGGTTATCCAGTTCACTGCTTTTTATTTTAAGTTTGGCAACTTCACCATTCGGTAAAATCACAAATTCAAAAATAAAACGTCCATTCAGCTCGGGGTTCTGTCGTAACGCTTTCGTGTACAGTGCATAAACAGAACCTTTATGGCGCTCGAGTGTACGACGAATGCTTTGCATGTCACGACGACTCTCTTGCTCTGGCTCGTAATATTCATTTTCGGTTGGCAAATCAACGGCCATAATCGGGCTATCAATGGTGCCAGACTCATGTCCACCTAACTGCAATGCCTGGCCATCAACGGATAACTCACTGCTTGCCAGACCACTGCTGCTACTGAGCGCATTTTTTTGCCCTAACAGGGAACGGCTGCTTTTTTGAACTTTACCGCTTTTGGCAACCAGTACATTTTTTTTCTGGCGCTTGGGTGTATTGGCTTTACTGCGCAGTGCGGTTAATTGTTGAGTTAATGCCTGCAGATCTGCCCGTTGTTGCGGAGCCGCCGCTTTTTGTTCTTTATCTGATGGCTTGGGTTTTGGTTTCACTGCCTGAGGTTTTACCGGTTCTGGCTCCGCTACCTGCTCCACCAACTCGGGCTCGGGTTGATCAAGAACCAGCTTAGTCACTACTTTTTTCTCAACCTCGACGTCTCCGGTGAGATCAGGCAATAACGGCATGACCAGCATAAAAGCCATGACCGGAATAACAATACGCTTCACCAACTTTTGATAACGGCTGGTTTGTTGCTGATCTTCATGCCATGGCAGGACAATATCCAGCGCCAGGTGATCCAATGGTTTTGCCGTTGTTTCTGTCATTCGTTTGCCACCTGCACAACGCCACCCACAACCTGATTAACGGCCAGCGCAATATCGCGGAAATTTTCCTGAGAGCAACTGGCCATCACACTGCGTAAAATTGCATAAGGGACTTCCTGATCCCCCAGAATAGTGACTGAACGCCCATTCTTTTTCTCAAACTCGGACAACTCACCACGCTCGGTGCTTTTCTCCTGCAGCACTAACATCAACTCATCCACAGCTTTGCCATCCGCAGCGATGACGGTATCAATCGAAACCACCGGCACATCATCGATCTGGATATCGTTATTGGTGACAGTAATTAACAGGTCATTGGTGAACGAACTTTTCGCCTGAGAATCCGGCAGGGTAATAAATTTTGCACTTTCAATTTCCTGGCTGTCACCACTGTTCATCAACAGGAAAAAAACCAGAATGGTAAAAATATCCATCAAGGAAACCAGGTTAAGACCCATGGTTTTCTTTTTTTCTTCGCGTTTATAAAAGGTTGTTGCCTGCATGATTATTTTCCCTTTTGTTTCGCCGATAAATCGCCGAGCGATATTTCAGGGAATAATTCAACATCAACCAGGTCCGCAGCAATCACGGTTTGATACGATTTAACCGTATCCATGGTATTGATCAGAGTCTGATATTCTAATTCTTTGCCTAACATAATCAGGGCATCACGCTTATCACTGACCTGTTTTTTCAGTTCCCGCAAGACCAGCGAAAGCGTCTGGAAGTCATACTGACTCTGTTCGTTTTTAGGAATATCTTTGATCAGAGTACCGGCCGGGAAATACACACCCATACCGTTTTCACGCACCTGAATTTCAAGCTGAGACTGATCCAGTGATGTGGTTCCCGGGCCGCCGTTTAATTCCGGCAGATTGATTTCCATGACGGTGATTTTAGTAAACGTCATGCTCATCAATAGCACAGGCACCAATACAATCATCAGATTCATAAAACTGGTGACGTCAATATCGGCAGCATCGGTATTCGAGCGTTTAATTTTAAAGCTCATTGGATTAACTCCTTGCGCTTAACCCTGACCGATTCAGCCCAGCTGTGACTTCGGCATACCCGCTTCAATGGCGCGGTTCAGCGTCATCACATTCAGAAACTTCACTCCGGCCATTTCAATGCTGCCAATAATGGCATTGGTTTTATTGGTCAGAATCGCATGGAAAACCAGCAGAGGAATGGCCGCAATCAAACCAAACGCCGTGGTATTCATCGCCACCGAAATCGATTCTGATAACAGACGGGATTTTTCCGCAGGGTCAGCGCTGGCAACCGCGGTAAACGCAGCGATCAAACCGATGATGGTACCCAGCAGGCCTAAGAGTGTTGCCACATTCGCCAATACCGCCAGGTAGCCAGTGCGCTGCTCAAGACGTGGCACAGATTCCATCATGCCTTCGCTCATCGCCTGCTCAACGTCGGCGCGCATTTTTGTCACTTTCATCATGTCCAGGCCACAGCCAATCATGCGCGATACCGGCGCCGTATTATCACGAGTAAACAAGGTCATTTTTTCATGATCATCGGTGCGTAATAACGGCAGGAAATCATCAAAGGCTTTCAGGTTTCTGACCTTTTCCTGCTTCAGAAATCGCCAACGTTCAATGGTGATAGCAATACCTATCGCAAACACCAGTGCTATCGGATAAATAAAGAAGCCACCCTGCTGGAAAAAAGTGACAATGGCTGAGAAAAATTCCATAAAAACCTCTGTACCCTTATTGTGGGTTACGACCTTCTAAATTCATTTCGTTATAAATACGCATAGAGCGCAACATTACTTCGCGATCAACGCTGTCGATGCTTTTTTCATATTTATCTTCCTGCTTCTGATACAGTTTGTCGGCACCACCTGGCCCTTTCCAGGGCACAAAATAACTCACCGCCGGCTGCTCTTTATCACCAACAAAGCTACTTTCCAGTTTTATCGGTTCCTCTGCTTGTACTGGCATCACAAAAGCCAACATCAGCATCATCAATACGATTATTTTTCCGGACATACCTGACACCTGATTTAATTATTCCGTGGCCGCTTGCTGCAAGAAACGACTCGGACTGGTTTTTTGCCCAATATCACTATCACTCACCCCGGTGCGCTGAGCCAGATTCTGAAGCCAGGCAAAGTCCTGGGGATCAACGTCTTTTTCAAGAAACATATACGCTTCCAGATGTTGCTGCGCTTCCACTTCTTTATTCAGGTAAGCGTCATACAGCATGGCCAGGTTATAGTGCGCTTCGGGAAAATCCGGCCATAACATCAGTGCTTTAGCCAGGGTGTTTTGGGCGTTGAAATAATTCCCCTGAAGACGCTGAACCTGAGCCAGCAAGGTATACGCATTGACATTATTAGCGTTCAGGCTGAGTGCTTTTTTAAGATATTCCTCTGCCTTTGAATATTGCTGATCACGCAATACCAGTCGTGCTTTCATCACCCAGGGGCCGGACAATTGCTGATCATTTTTAATGATGACATCGAGCTTTTGTTCAACCGTGGTGAAGTCTTCTGCACGCCAGGCTTTTTGTGCTTCCAGAAATAACAGTACGGAACCTTTATTAACCTGAGTTTTATTGAACAGATACGGATTTTTTTGCGGTGAATACGCCAGCCACTGACCTTGTGCATCTTTTTGCTGAACAGGCAGCGATGCCTCAGTTGAAAGAATTTCCAGCTTGCCATTATGGGCTGCAGGCAGTTCGTCTTTAATCACACTGGCACTTTGGTTGTGCTCTGCAACTGACTCTTTCGTTTGATTGGTTGCACAACCTGCCAGGCAAGCCGAGATCGACAAAGCCAGCAAGCTGGCTGTTAAATTAACGGATTTCATCGCCATAGTGTGCTACCTGTTCGGTTCGGTCAAAACGCAACGGAGATAATTCACGCATGGTGTCAAAGCTCTGTTGAATCCAGTTGTTGTAATGCCCTTGCCAGGCCAGTTCAAGATTTGCCATGTAGTAGTCCTGAGACAACTGTTGTAATGGCTCAGACTGCTGCTGGAATATTTCGGTAAACAGGGCTTTGTCGGCTGCCGACAAACTTTCCGGAGTGGGTGCCGCTAACAGCTCATCAGCAAACTTTTGATAGAGCTTGCCCAGTGTATGGTTAGACTGGCTGGTAAATTCCAGAATGCCGTAATCGGCTGCACCGCTGTACCAGGTTTGCGCATCTTGCAGAAACTGATTTTTACGGGCGATACTTTTCTCAATCGGCAGGCGCAGTTTGCGGCGGTTGAATTCCCAGGCAAAATAATCACCATATTTTGTGCTTGCCCAGGCACCCAACCACTGACTACGTTCGGTGCGTTGATCTCCGGCTTTTTTATCAGCCTGAACAATGCGTCTTAACCAGAACAACTGACGGTTATAATCTTTTTGCTTTTCGTAAAGACTGGCGAGTTTATAGCGTGCTTCCATACGGTTATCGAATGGCTGCTCGTACTTGTGAGCGTAATCACGATAATAAGAGATGGCTTTTTTATCATCGCCGGTTTTTTCCGCCAGCCCTGCGGCAATAAACAAGGCTTCCTGTTTTACCCCGGCATCAGGGTCGTTATTAAACAGATATTCGTATGCCAATAATGACTGCGGCCAGTCTTTTTTGCTTTCATAGGCGAAAGCCAGTTTACGTGGAAACTCTGCAGACAAAGTATGTTTTGGGTAAACCGATTTCAGCTGTTGTAATTCTGCAATCGCTTCATCCCAGCGCTGATCGGCCAATAACATCGAGGCCGCATCGTATTGTGCAACCACACGGGTATCGGTATCAGGAGCCAGTGTTTTTAACGACAACAGTTGAGGAATTGCTTCGTTTATTTTTTGTTGTTGTTTTAATATTTCAGCATGCTGATAAACCGAAGTCGCAATGTTATTACTCGCCTGACGATATTCTTTGCTGGCAGGCTTCATCAATTTTCGTTGCGCCTGATAGTTACTGGCTGCCAGAGAATACTGCTTCAGGCTGAAACGAGACTGAGCCAGAATACCAAAGGCTGTTTTTTTCAACTCGGTATTAGAGTTTTCAGCATTTTCTAACAAGCCACTGGCAACCTTAATGGCCCGCTCATATTGTTTCAGATCAAACATCGCTTGTGATGCATTGGTTAAAACGGCAGTTGAACGAACGTCCTCATGGAAAACTTCGGTAAACTTCAACATGCTTTCTAAAGATGCAGCACGCCATTGATTAATATCATCACGACTGGCCTTATTATTTTCCAGCGTTTCGATATGTGCCTGGTAGGATACGATAGCGGCATATCCAGCTTTGTTGGCGAGTTTATACTCAACCTGAGTATCAGCGCTCTGCGGGTAACCATAAGCCACCTGCTGATAATCGCTGGCTGCCAACCCATATTGCTGGTTTTCAAACTGGGCTTCTGCCTTTTTAAAGCGTATTTCGGCGTTGGCTTTGTCAGCCACAAATAAGGTCAGATAACGCTGATAAAAGTCTGTTGCACTCACCAGCGATTTTTCACCCAGCTCAGATAAATGCGCTTCTTTGGGTTTCTTTTTATGTTGTGCCAACGCCTGCTGACCCTGGCTGTGATAATGACTGGCCAGTTCGACGTAATAGCCTTTCAGGTCGTTACGAATGTCATCCTGTAGCTGCGGGAAGCGTGCATAATAATCACTTTCAGGGCCGTATTGGTTGGCGTAGATTTCCTTCTCTTCCAATACCAGTTTCGGAAATGCGCCTTTAACGTACACGCTGATTAACTCAGTATGAAAACGACTGGTACGTTCACGCATAGGAAAACGATCAATAAATTCACGATAGGTAGCGGCACTGTCGGAATAGAGATTTTTCTTCAGATAAAAACCGGCCAACTGCTCATACAGACGCCAGACATAGGCACGGTTTTTTAATTGTGAGACATCACGTATGGCTTCTGCGCCCCCCAGATTCACCAACGCCAGACTCATACTATGTAAGGTGTCGTCGATCAGCGATTGTTCAACATTATTCAGCTCTGCGGTACTGCCATCTTCCTGGTGCAATGCGTTCAGCACCCAGGTAAATTCTTCCAGGGATTTATCAAATGCACCTTGCTTATATAAGGTCCAGGCGAGCATGTAGTGGGCGTTATTATTCAGTGACGCTTTATTATATTGTGCTGTTTTACGATAAGCTTTTTCAGCCTGAGGGTAACGGGCTGCATTAAAGTGCAGGTCACCCATACGGAAATACACTTCAGGCATGTGCTCATAGTCAGGGTGGAACTTTTCCAGGCGGCGCATCATGGTGAGCGCATTATCCGGTTGCCCTTCAATATCATAGGCTTTGGCCAGCTGATACAACACTTCAGCGTTGTCCGGACTGTTTGGGTATTTCTCCAGAATATCGCGATAGCTGGCGATGGCGTTGCGATAATACCCCTGCGCCGGCGGATTATTCGGGTTAGCTGAACGCGCATCACTTTCCTGCATATGCACACCGGAAATACGTCGTTCGATCTGCTCTTTAATATAGTCATCATCGACCAGACCAAGAATCTCCTGGTACTGATCACGGATCTGTTGATGACTGAGCTGATCAATTTCAACTTCTTGTAATTCTTCCGTTTCAACCTGATTCAGACTGCCAATCGTGCCCTGCGAACTACAGGCCACCACAACAGAGCCGATCATAGCCGGTAACAACAGACGTATTTTCAGCATGATTAATTCACCTCAGTTGGAGCGGCCTGAGACTGCTCCAGATTGAGTAAAGTACGGTCGTACAAACGCGCTTTACCTAAGCGAGCCTGTGCCCAGTAATACTTCATTCGTTCTTCGTGTTTATCCAATTCAGCATTCACAACCCGGCGCATCACATGCTCCAGCTTGTTAATTAACTGATCCACCTGAGCAGATTTCACATCGATTTCCCGATGCAGCTGCGCCATACAGGCTAATTGTTGTTCGGACTCGCGATAGGGTTTTTCGATCCGGCGAACTTTTTTCAGCATTTTTTCCATCTGATCAAAATCATCACGTACCTGCTCCAACAAGGGTTCAAAGCGCTGTTGTTCCTCGACACTCAAAGCCACGCTATGCAGTTCAATTTCGCTGACTTTGATCTCCATATCGTCTTTTTTCTGCTGGTGTTCCGTCACAAATTCATTCAGAGTTTCACTGCTCCAACCTTGCTGGCGATGGCGAATAATTAATTGATGTTCATCTGCCTGGCGACGCCAATAATCCAGGTTGTACTGCAAGGTGTATAAATCGCGCAGTTCTTTAATCACGATGTGAAACGGGTTACTGGACATTAACTCGATTAAAAACGGCGTCAGCTTGTTGTAGTCGAGACTGGGCTCACTGCCATACCAATCGGTTTCATCCATCATGGCTTCCAGGTTACGGACAAACTCTTGTGGAATTCGCTGACCTGCAATCACACGACGAGCACTGGCAATGGATTCCATACCGGAAGCGAAAGATTTTTCAGCCAACAAATAATGTTTTAATGCTGTTCGATGCGCACCCTGCTGCTCGTATAAATGCGCCAATAACACTTTGGCTTCCTGCACTTCCGCAATACTGATAGAGCGCTGATTCAACGCTTTTAAGGCTGGAATCGCCTGGGCGTATTGCTCCATTTTAATAGCGGTCCAGCCATAACTCAGGAGTGCACGATTACTATACAGCCCGGTTGTACGTACATGCTGTAAGTGACCCCAGGCTGCCAACAAATCATCCTGCTCGACCTCAACATGTGCCAGTGCTTGTTTGGCTCGGTCAGCAAGCACGGCAAACTCTTCCTGCGGATGCGTTTTCGCGTATTCAACAACACGCTGGAAATTAACCTGGCTGTCCGCCCCTCGATTACTCGCCAGCTGCGAAGCTGCCAGGTTAAAAATCAGATACGGCTCATAAACACTGCCTTTGACGCTGGCTGCAATAGCCTTTTCTGCAATATCAAAGTGGTTATTACGAATATTGATCAAGGTTGCAAGGTAATTAAATTCGTTACGGATATCACTCGGGATATCACCCTTGATGCGTGACAATGCCGTCACCGCTTTATTCACTTCACCTTTCTGGTAATACAATTTACCAAGATAAAACCAGGCCTTATTGCGATCGGGCTCTGAGACCGTCTCTGACGCTTGCTCCTTTTCGGTCGTATTTTCTTTTAACAAGTCCAGGAAGATGGTCTCTGCCTGCTGTGGCAAGCCGTAAGAAAGGTTCATTCCTCCCTGTAACAAACGCGCTTCATTTTTCTGATGTTTCAGCTCATCTCTGGCTTTAGCGACTTCGTAACCAATTAATGAATCAAAATAATTCTGCTGATAAAAGTCATATAGGATGGTGCCAAATTTTAAATCCCGGACAACCTCACTACCCCAGCTAAGTGATGCCGTGAATAAACCGATTGCCAGCCATAACCCTCTCATCGGTTACCACTGCCTGATAACAAAAGTAGGTTCTTGTTTTTTGTGATCATCGACCACAGACAACTCGATAAACTGACTGCCTTTTTGTTTGGTAAAGCTCAGTTCGGAGGCACGTTTATATGGCCGGCCATTGGGGCCAATACCGGTAAAGAAAGCAGCTAAGGTATGCTCACCAAGATTGAGGTTAGTCAGATACAACCGCTGCACACCACCACGAGCCAGTGCACTTCGTTGTTTATCGCTGTAAATGTGGCTGACGACTTGTTTGTTATCGAGTTTTAACCGAACACTTTCCAGCTTAAAAAACTGACCAATATCCAGAGAGACAAATACCGACACTTGCGAACTGGAAGGAAACAACAACTCCTCTTCCATTAATCTGAGGTCTTTATTCAGGCCAACAATCTCGGTTTTCAGCTGCTGAATTTCAGCCGATAAACTTCTTACCGTATCCAGTGCCTGTTGTGCGCTCTGTTGTTGCTGGTCTGCGGCAAACTCAATGGTCTCTGCCCGGGCCATGAAACCGGCAATCAGCAGCAGACTACAAAGCAATGCTTTAGTCACGCTTGCGCTTGTCATTACGACAGCTCCTGAGTCATGGCAGCCACCTCTGCTTGTTCAATAACGTTTGTTTGAACATCTGTGTTGGTTGAATAAGGTTGGGGTTTTTAAAGACTGATTTCAGACTTATAACGCCAATGTGCCTGAGCGGCAGATTGCGAAGCATACGAATGTGCCGCCATGGCATTCAAACAACGACTTTTCTTTTTTAGAACAGGTGCACAAAAAACCTGAAAAAATATACAAAAAAGTGACTTACTTGGCGTTTTGAATGCGTTAGTGACATTTTTTTGTAAATCATTAAGCAGCTCACAGTTATCAAAAAAATAAACTGATAGCGTTGCCACTCGTAAAACTGATGCTGATTTTCACCGATTAAGATCAGCCACGATGGGCTCTGCAAGGTGGTATAACGTTTTGTCTTTTTTTCAACGGTTTTCGCCACAGCTGTTCGCCTTGCTTTTGTTACAGCCTTTGTTGTCAGTAAAAGGCGTCATGGCCAATGAGGCAGCAATTCCTTCATCTCAAACTGCACCCCAATCTCAAACCGATAGTAGCGATAACATCGTCACCCGATTGATTGCCTCTCAAACGGAAGCAGATCCGGATACGCCCAATGTTGAGTTGTCGGTTATCGATTCATTCATCGAATTACACAGTGGCCCGGGCCGCGGTTATCCCATCCTTAATACCATTGAGCAAGGTGAAACGGTCCATGTGTATAAACGTCGTGGCACCTGGTATCTGGTGTCGGACAAGCGGTTAAATCAGGGTTGGGTGCCACAGGATAAGCTGGCGCGCACGATTGCCTCGACGGGTTTGCCGGCCGCCCTGCCAGATGTCAATCATGGCGACTATCTGGCACAAAAAATCCGTATTGGTTTTTCAGCTGGAAAACAGGATGACGACGAAACGGCCAATATCATGCTGGGCTATCGCTTGCTTAGCTTTGCCAGCATTGAAGCTGAAGTGGGCCAGATTTTCACCGATCGCTCGGATGGTTACAGCTACGGCGCCAACCTGCTGATCGAGCCTATTCAGTCGTTATCGTTTACACCCTTTATCAGTTATGGCTTAGGCAAATCTGAATTTAAAGATAAAGCCACACAGAGTGTTGGCAGTGATTCCCGCAGCAGTGACTACCACTTCTGGGGTGCCGGTATTAACTATTATATTGGCCTTAATTTTGTTGTGCGTGGCGAATATCGCAAAGTGCATCTTTCCAGTAACAATGATTCAGCGAGTACTTCAGCATGGCGAATCGGTTTCAGCAGTTTCTTTTAGCTTCCTTATTCTTTTTGCCATCAGCTGCTATTGCGGATGCAGAAGATGGCGCTGTCGATATTAATCCGATCATTGTGGTTGAGCCGGACAATCAACAGCGTGAAGCGTATGAAGCACAAATTGATACGGAGTTCTTCGAGATCGGAGCTTATTACGGCATTTTATCGATTGAGGATTTCACCAGTAGTGATGTGATTGGTATTAAGACGGCTTTTCACGCAACTGAAGATTTTTTTCTGCAAGCCAACCTTGGGCAAGCCAAAGCAGGAACCTCATACGCCGAACAACAAACGGGCGGTTCGCGCTTATTAGAAGGTGATGACCGAAATTACACCTATTACAACCTGTTGCTTGGCTACAATATTTTCCCGGGTGAGACTTTTGTCACACAATCATTAGCATTTAACAGTGCATTCTATTTAGTGGCCGGTGCGGGTAATACTGAATTTGCCGGAGACAAACATTTCACCCTGACCTTTGGCAGTGGTTACCGGATTATTCTTAAAGATTGGCTGACCATTAATGTGGACTTTCGTGATCATACCTTTGAGTCACAGCTGCCAGCCAACAAAAAACGAAATCACAACCTGGAATTTACAACGGGCGTAACGGCCTTTTTCTGAATCAAATGCGGAGGCTTAAACAGATGATGAATTTCACACATTGTGTTCTGACTGCCGCATTAGCGGTCATAACAACTTCACTACTACAAGCAAGTGAAGAACAACCCGGGGATTATGACAAAGTCTGCACCTGTGTTCAGGAAGAAACCGGCTTGCGTCAGATTCCAGTGACCATTCGCGACTTTACCGCAGATCATCCGGACTTTGAAATTCCCTACAGTGAGTACTCCCAGGACATTCGTGATAGCAACATCATTGAAGAGCAGCTTGGGTTAGATGGTCGACCTGTTTACCGCGATCACCCAACGGGCACTGATACCACCCGTGGTAAAGAATATTTTGATCAATGGTATCGCGATGTACCGGGTGTGAATAAAACATTATTAAAAACATTAACCATGCGTCCCAGCAGTGACGACAGCCCGTATAAATACACCTACGAAAACTGGCGATTTTTTCCCATTGATGGCGAAGGCTTTGGCAGTTCAGCATACGACTTTGAAGGTAATTATCGTAACTTTCATTTTACGCTGGAGACACACCTGAAGTTTTTTTATGTTGAAGGCGGCACCTTCCGTTTTTTAGGTGATGACGACCTCTGGATTTTTATTAATGGAAAACTGGCAATCGAATTAGGTGGCTTGCATCCTGCGTTAGAGCGTGTTGTAAAACTGGATGATCTCGCGGATGAATTAGGTATTGAACCAGGTAATAGCTACTCGTTCGATTTATTCTTTGCCGAGCGTCATACCACCGCTTCCCGTTTTATTTTCGAAACCAGCTTCGAGCTTGAGTGTTTGTAAGCCTATGAAAAAGGTGTTGTCACTGTACCTTATCGGAATGTTATCACTGCCGTTAGCAGCCATTGCCGATGGCAATCAGCCCGGCGACTATGACGAAGTCTGTCAATGTGTTGACCCATATAATGGCGTACGTCAGATCCCGGTTTTAATCCGCGACTTTACTGCCGACCACCCGGATTTTGAGGGCGGAATTTTTGGCTGGGATTATGGCATCGTTAAAAAAGATCTCGGCCTGGATGGTTTGCCGGTATATGCCGGCAAAACATACACCACCAATGGCGAAGCGGCTTTTAATCAGTGGTACCGCAATGTACCCGGGGTGAACACTCCAATTTCAACCACGTTGGAAATGCACGAGGTCAGCCCCGGTTTTTATCGTTACAGTAATGCCGCTTTTTTCCCAATTGATGGCCAGGGTTTTGGCAATCAGGGCAATAGCCATAATTACCACTTCACTCTGGAAACCCATCTGAAGTTTTTTTACGTCGAAGGTGGCCATTTTAAATTCGATGGTGACGACGATTTATGGATTTTTATTAATGGCAAACTGGCCATTGACATTGGCGGTGTGCATGGCCGAACGGAACAAACCGTGTATCTGGATGATGTTGCTGATGAGTTGGGCATCAAACCCAACAATACCTATTCATTTGATTTGTTTTTTGCCGAGCGCCACACCGTTCATTCGTCGTTCCGGTTTGAAACCACTTTCGAGCTGCAGTGCCTGTAATTTTATTCAGGCACGTTTTAACATCTCCGCAGACAACAAGACCAAACGCTGCACGGCACCACGATTATTATTCACCACTCGCTGTCCGGTTTGACCCATCAGCTGACACAAGGCCGGATCATTCAGATACTGCAGAATATCCTGCGCCAGCTGTTCTGGCTCAACAACCGCCAACGCTTGTTCTGCAACTAAGGCATCCACTACCGCAGCAAAGTTAGTGTAATGAGGGCCGGTTAATGTCGCTTTACCCAATGCTGCCGGTTCAATCGGATTGTGCCCACCATGAGGAATCAGGCTGCCTCCCATCAACACCAGATCAGCGGCCGATAACAGCTGTAACATTTCGCCCATGCTGTCGGCCACATACACCTGGCAATCCGGATTAGCATTACCCTGTGAACGGCGCTGTACATTCAAACCTGCTTGTTTCGCTGCCTGAGTAACCGCATCAAAACGCTCTGGATGACGTGGAATTAACAGCAGCAACAAATCGTCATGACTTTCCCTTAAACGGGAATAAATGGCCAGCAACTGTTCGTCTTCTCCGGCATGGCTGGACGCCAGCGCCAGCACTTTACGCGACTCACCCCATTGTGCCCGCAATGCTTCACCAGCCCGTTCAATATCAATCGGTAAATCGACATCAAATTTCACACTGCCGGTTACTTCCAGTTTGTTTTCTGGCAGACCCAGCTCAATAAAACGCTGACCATCGGTGGCATTTTGTGCCGCTACCAGCGTCAGCCGCTGCAACATAGGAGTCGTTAAGGCTGAAAACTTGGCATAACCGCGGGCTGATTTTTCCGACATTCGAGCATTGGCTAACATCACCGGCACCTGGTGTTGTTCACAGGCCGCCATCAGGTTTGGCCATAGCTCAGTCTCCATTACCACTAACAACCCCGGCTGGATACGACGCAAAAACGGCTTCCAGAAAACAGGCAAGTCATACGGTAAAAACATATGGAAGACGCGCTCACCAAACAAACGCTTCACCTGTTCTGAGCCGGTGGGCGTGGTGGTGGTGACAATAATCGGAAGGTCCGGGTATTGCTGCTGCATGGCCTTGATATACGGAGCCGCAGCCAGCGTTTCACCAACCGATACCGCATGCACCCATAAACCATTCGCCGACGGACGATGCGGCAAACGACCAAAACGTTCTGCAATACGCTGGCGGTAACCCGGGTTCTGGCGACCACGCCACCAAAGCCGGGCAACAAATAACGGAAGCAGACAGGAATATAACAAGGTGTAAAAAAAGCGAGCCACGCAAAGCCTTACAGCAAAATCATCGGAAACGCTGAGTCTAGCATAATGGCCTCTCTAAACCTGCCTTGTGATACACTAAGCGGCTTTAAAATTATGTGTGTGAACTCAGTGATGGATGTAACCATTCCCGATTTTCATCAAGCCCGTGTTTTAGTGTTTGGTGATGTCATGCTGGACCGCTACTGGCAGGGTCCGACGTCGCGGATCTCTCCGGAAGCTCCGGTGCCCGTCGTTAAAATTCAGGATAATGAAAACCGTGCCGGTGGTGCTGGCAACGTAGGCCAGAATATTTCTACTCTGGGTGCAGGTGTGGATTTGCTTGGCATTATTGGTGATGACGACAACGGTGCCGCGCTGCAAAGCATGCTGAGTGATGCGCGCATCGACTGTGATTTTCTCAAACATCCACAACACCCAACCATCACCAAGCTGCGCATTATGAGCCGCCACCAGCAGTTGATTCGGCTGGACTTTGAAGAAGCTTTTGACGCCACCGATTTAACACAGCTGTATCAGTCGTTTGATCAGAAAGTGGCTGAATCAGGTGTGGTGATTTTGTCTGACTACGGTAAAGGCGCACTGAATAATCCCCAACGCTTAATCGACAGTGCCCGCCGTCATAACGTGCCGGTGTTAATCGACCCGAAAGGCACCGACTTCGAACGTTACCGTGGTGCCACGCTGATTACTCCAAACTTGAGTGAGTTTGAAGCGGTGGTTGGCCCAGCCAGCGACGATGAAACCTTAGTCGCCAAAGCGCGTACGTTAATAGACGACTTTGATCTGCAGGCCGTTCTGGTGACCCGCAGCGAAAAAGGTATGACCCTGGTTGAGCGTGACCAGGAACCCTTCCATCTGCCAACCAAAGCGCGCGAAGTGTATGACGTGACCGGCGCTGGCGACACCGTGATTTCGGTATTAGCTGCTGCATTAGCCGCCAAGCAGTCGCTGCAACAGGCCACCGCTTTAGCGAATACCGCTGCGGGTATTGTGGTGGGTAAACTGGGTACCGCCACGGTATCGACCGAAGAGCTGCGTCAGGAGATCCGTTCTGAGAGTCATCAGGGTGCCGGTATCTTCGACGAACAAAGCCTGCTGCTGTTAGTGGAAGAAGCCCGACAGCGCGGTGAAACGCTAGTGATGACTAACGGCTGCTTCGATATTATTCACCCCGGCCATGTGCAATATTTAAAAGAAGCCAAAGCCTTGGGTGATCGGTTATTAGTGGCGGTGAATTCCGACGAATCCGTCAGCCGCTTAAAAGGCCCAACCCGCCCGATTAATCCACTGGATCATCGCATGGCGGTACTGGCCGGATTAGAAAGTGTCGACTGGGTAGTACCTTTCGGCGAAGACACACCCGAGCGCCTGATTTGTAACGTACTGCCGGATATTCTGGTGAAAGGTGGCGATTACACAGTGGAAGAAATTGCCGGAGGCGCGTGTGTGCAAAAGAATGGCGGCGAAGTGATCATTCTCAGCTTTAAAGATAACTGCTCCACCACCGCCATTGTTAAACGTATTCAGGCGGAAGATTCACCTCTTTAATTCGCCGGTACACTTTAGAATATACATAGAAGCATAATGGTTAACTTGGCTCGGGGCGTGCGCTGTAGGGAACATCGCCCGAGCGTACAGGGACAAAACGCAGGAGCAGTTTTGCACAGCGAAGCTGCCCGAAGGGCAAAGTACAGGATGTACTTTGTGATGTATTTACAGCGTCCCTGTGCAAGTTATCCACTAGGCTTCGATCAGCTTTAACAGGATACGATTATGATTATTGTAACGGGCGGTGCCGGATTTATCGGCAGCAACATCGTCAAAACCCTGAACGAACAGGGTCGCAAAGACATCATCGTGGTTGATGATTTAAGCGACGGTAAAAAGTTCTACAACATCAGCGACTGTGATATCGCTGACTACCTGGATAAAGACGACTTTATTCAGCGCGTGCAATTAGACGACGGCATTCTCGATGACGTCGAGGTGATTTTCCATGAAGGCGCCTGTTCCTCCACCACCGAGTGGGATGGCAAGTTTATGATGGAAAATAACTACGAATATTCCAAAATTTTGCTGCACGCCTGCCTCGAGAAAAAAATTCAGTTCTTGTATGCCTCAAGTGCCTCAGTCTATGGCGGCAGCGATGTATTCAAAGAAGAGCGCTCTCACGAGAAACCACTGAACGTCTACGGCTACTCCAAGTGGCAGTTCGACCAATACGTGCGCTCCATTGAACACACATTTGAAAGCCAGGTCGTTGGTTTCCGTTATTTCAACGTCTATGGCCCACGTGAGCAACACAAAGGTTCGATGTCATCGGTGGCATTCCACTTTAACAATCAGATTCAGGACAACGGCATCTGCAAACTGTTTGGTGGCAGCGGCGGTTATGGTGATGGTGAACAGCGCCGTGACTTTGTATTTGTGGGTGATGTGGTGAAGGTGAACCTTTGGTTCTTCGCCAACCCGGACAAGAGCGGCATCTTCAACTTAGGCACCGGCAACTGCCAGAGCTTTAATGACGTCGCCGATGCTGTGATCAAATGGCATGGTAAAAAAGGCACTCAGGGCTCAAAAGAATACGTTCCTTTCCCAGATCATCTGAAAGGTGCCTACCAAAGCTTTACTGAAGCCGATATTCAGAAGCTGCGTGACGCTGGCTACAGCGAGCCGTTCGCCAATGTTGAACAAGGTGTGTTTGCCTATATGGACTGGCTAAACCGCTGATTCAACGGATTCTGACCCACAGATACCAGCAAAAAACCGGAGTTTGTCTCCGGTTTTTTCGTTAAATACGACCTGCATCAGTTGCCCCGGCACCATTCTTTTCTATGCTTAAAGGCAGCCTGAGCCATGTTGTCCACAGGAAGCGAATATTGCCGCAGCCCAATGTAGTTTCGAACTTGTTTTTGCACTTACGCCTTCACTGGTGGGTTCCGGCCCTGATGACGGTCGTGCTGATTCCTGTTTCGCAGTTTAATACTCTGTTGTTCCATACCCTGGTCGAGCTGTTTGCTTCCGGCACCGCGCTTATCTGTTTTATTGTTGCCTGGAACACCCATCAGCTCGCCAAGAACCAATACCTGCTGGTCTTAGGTTGCGGCTATCTGACGGTGGGTATTCTGGACCTGGCCCACGCGGCCACGTTCTCCGGCATGCCGTTTTCACCGGATAACGGCGGCAACATGGCGGTTCAGTTCTGGATCGTGTCACGCTTTGCTGAAGCCGGGTTGCTGATTATTGCGCCGTTGGCGTTGAGTCATTATTTCAAACCGCATGCCGTATTAGGCTCATCTTTACTGGTGCTGACCTTCGCCATCCTGCTGGTTATATCTGGGGTTTTGCCGGATATGTTTATTGCCGGAGCAGGGCTGACAGATACCAAGGTTCTTTCAGAGTATCTGATTATTTTATTGCTGATCATTGCCGGCTTTATCATTCATCAACATCGGCAACAGCTGGATAAACGGGTACTGCTGCTGACGTACACATCGATCAGCATGACCATTGTGGCTGAGTTAGCTTTCACTCTATATGCCAACTTCCACAGTTTCAGCATAGTGCTGGGGCATTTTCTGAAGCTGTTTTCATTCTGGGCAATTTATATTGCACTGGTGGAATCCAGCTTACGTGAACCCTTCCGCAACCTTGCTCGTGATGCCAATACCTACGACGCAATCCCTGACGAAACGTTATTGATTGATAACCATGGCATTATTCGTCAGAGCAATCAGGCCGCCCGGCGAGATTCCGGTCTGAATTCTCAACAACTGGTTGGCCGCCACTGCCACGAACTGCAGCATGACCCGATGACCAAAGCCGAACATTGCGTAGTGTGTCAGTCAATTCGCAGTGGCCAACCTCTCAACCATTTCCAGTTTTACGACAATCGCTGGTCACGCTGGTATGAAATCAGTTTGTCGCCCATTCGCCACGGTTCTGAATTTGCCGGTATGGTTCATGTGCGCCGCAACATCACTCAGGGCAAGCAGGCCGAGGCTCGCTCGGCGACGCTCAACCGCTTATATAACGTCCTTAGCCAGGCCAACAAGGTGGTTGCTCAGCCAGAATCGGTCGATCAGATTTTTCAGGATATTTGTCGTATCGCACAGCGTTATGGCGGTTTTAAGATGGCCTGGGTTGGCCTGATCGAGGGCCAACATATCATCCCACGTGCATCGGCCGGAGATGACCACGACTATTTGAAAAACATCGACATCCGCATTGATGATTCTGCCCAGGCACACGGCCCGGTGGGAACCGCCGCCCGGGAGAACCGGGTGACCTGCGTGAACAATACCCACAGCGATCCAACCTTTGCGCCCTGGCGTCAGGCCGCATTGCAACGGGGTTATCATTCGCTGGCCTCCGTACCAATTCGTCAACGTGGCAACGTCATTGGCATCTGTGCGTTTTATTCAGCACTCACCGAAGCCTTTGATACGGAAATGCTGAACCTGCTCGCCACCTTAGGCAGTGACATGGGAGCCGCACTGGAGCGCTTGCAGCAACAAAAGGATCAGGCCATCACCCAACAGATGTTGAACCAGCTCTCGATGGCAGTGGAGCAAAGTGATAATGCCATTGTGATTACCAACACCGACTTTCACGTCGAATACGTTAACCGCTCATTTATCGAAATGACGGGCTTTGAGCTGGCTGAAATCCAACAGGACAGCCCGATGGTGCTGTACAGCCAAATGGAAGACAAACAACCCATTTATGAACTGTCACGGGTTATTCGTGCAGGACGCCAGTGGGATGGTGAGCTGCAGATCAGCCGCAAAGACAACAGTACGTTCCGGGCTTCACAGTCTATCTCACCGCTGATGAATGATCAGGGTGAGATCATCAACTACGTTTCCACCTTTGAAGATATCACCAGTCTGCACCACGCTCAGCAGACCATCGAAAAACTGGCGTTTTTTGATCCACTGACCAACCTTCCCAACCGGCGCTTATTAGCCGATCGGCTGAAGCAGGCGATCGAAAGCTGCAAGCGTCAGCCCGATACGCTGGTCGCCGTCATGATGTTTGACCTCGATAACTTCAAAACGGTTAATGATTCGCTGGGCCATAATCTGGGCGATGAGTTATTACAGCGTGTTGCCGAGTTATTCAGCCAGAAAGTCCGCCAGGAAGATACCGTAGCGCGCCTGGGTGGTGACGAATTCACCATTGTGCTCAGCAACATGAAATCCATCGAAAAAGTGGCGGATATTGCCGCTTCTCTGATTAAAACACTGAAGCAACCGCTGGATGTGTCTGGCCATCAGGTGGTCATTGGCACCAGCATCGGCATCTCCATCTATCCCGGTGACACACAGCAACCGGAAGAGTTAATCCGCAACGCCGACATCGCCATGTACCACGCCAAAAGTGAGGGCAAAAATAACTTCCAGTTTTTCACCGCCAATATGAATGAAAAGGCACAACAACGGCTGGAGATGGAGAGTCGTCTGCGTTATGCCATCGAGCACAACCACTTCCAGCTGTATTACCAACCTCAGGTGAACTTATTAACCGGAAAGATCACGGGCATTGAAGCTCTGATCCGTTGGCAAGATCCGCAACGAGGCATGATTTCACCGCTGGAGTTTATTCCCCTGGCAGAAGACACCGGCATGATTGGCCCAATCGGAGACTGGGTGATTCAGACAGCCTGTACTGAGATCAAACAGCTACAGCAGCAAGGCTTCCCGAAAGTGAAAGTGGCGGTGAATGTTTCTGCCTACCAACTGCACCATGGCCATCAACTGACCCAGGTGATTGACCAGTCTTTGAAAGACAGCGGCCTGGCCGCTCAACACTTGTCGCTGGAAGTCACTGAAAGCATGCTGATTGACGGCATTAAAGAAGCCAGTCAGCTGCTCGATGAATTGCGGAAGCGTGATATCACCATTGCCATTGATGACTTTGGCACCGGTTATTCATCCCTCAGCTATCTGAAACAGCTGCCCATCGACGTACTGAAAATTGATAAGTCGTTTGTGCAGGATTTACAGGATGACGGCGGTAATGACGCGATAGTGAATGCCATCATCGCAATGGCCCACAAGCTCGACATTAAGGTATTGGCCGAAGGGGTGGAAACCATTCACCAGCAAACCACGCTGATTCAGCAAGGTTGTGACTTTGCGCAGGGATTCTTATATTGCCGGCCATTGCCTAAAGATGAATTGTTTGCCAAATGGCTGGAGCAACCCGAAGCTTCAGAGATCCCGCAATAATCGCCACAAAAAAACGCCGAGTCAGTTACCTGAGTCGGCGTTTTTATCATCAAATGGCAGTTATCTCTGCACGATAAAGTCAGGCCAGAACCAGATCGGTTCCCATGGCATTTTTCAGCTTTTTCATCGCATTCTTTTCCAGCTGACGAATACGTTCAGCCGATACCTGATATACCGCAGCCAGATCATGCAGCGTCGACTTTTCTTCGGCCAACCAGCGTTGTTGCAGAATATTACGGCTGCGCTCATCCAGTTCACTCATCGCCTGAGCTAAACGGCCGTGAGCATCTTGCTCGTAGTTGTCGTTTTCAACCACGGTGGCCGGGTCAGCGCTGTGATCTTCCAGGTAATACACCGGCGCCTGAGGCGCGGCTTCATCACTGTCATCATCAACACCGCCATCAAAGGCTGCATCGTGCGCATTCAGACGGCCTTCCATCTCGAATACCGTTTTGGTTTCCACGCCCAGATCATCGGCAATGGACTTGGCTTCGTCCTGGCTTAACCAGCCCAGACGTTGCTTCTTCGAGCGCAGATTAAAGAACAGCTTACGCTGTGCTTTGGTGGTAGCGACCTTCACGATACGCCAGTTGCGCAGAATGAATTCGTGCATTTCCGCTTTGATCCAGTGCACGGCAAACGACACCAGACGCACACCCACTTCCGGGTTAAAGCGTTTTACGGCCTTCATCAGACCCACGTTACCTTCCTGAATCAGATCGCCCTGATTCAGACCGTAACCGGAATAGCTGCGAGCAATATGCACAACGAAGCGCATATGCGACATAACCAATTGACGGGCTGCTTCCAGATCACCTTCGTAATGAAGACGCTCAGCTAACGCTTTTTCTTCGTCAACCGACAATACCGGAATTGCATTAACCGTCGTGATGTAGGCCTCCAGGTTGGCACCTGGTGACAAAGCATTAACGGCTAATAAACCTTGGTTCATCAAATACTCCTGAAACTTTCGCTTCAATAATACAGCCCTGAGAGAAATTTATGATCAGAGCTTTATGGCAAAGAAGTGTAGCACCTGCTTTCTCAGACAACCAATCCCTCTTTGCAGTTCCTTACTGGAACAATCTATTTTAATTTAAGCCAATTATGACTTTTAAGAAGCCCAATTAATCAAGGCTCAATCTGATCCAGATGACGCGCAACTGACCAC
The DNA here is from genome assembly GCF_024397975.1 of Bacterioplanoides sp. SCSIO 12839. Taxonomy (NCBI): domain Bacteria; kingdom Pseudomonadati; phylum Pseudomonadota; class Gammaproteobacteria; order Oceanospirillales; family Oceanospirillaceae; genus Bacterioplanoides; species Bacterioplanoides sp. SCSIO 12839. Next base: position 117,181 of record NZ_CP073745.1, on the reverse strand, counting down.
CAGGCTCCGAGCCATCCCAGCAACATTGCCGACAACAACAAAGCCATGGCAGCACCTGCCGACAAAGGTTTTAATTCAAAGCCAGATCCATATAAACGCGCCAGCTCATCAACCGGGCCGGATAATAGTAACCAGCAGGACGCCAGCAGTATCCAGGCTAATAAGCCGCCCACCAGACCATACCAAAGCCCGGTGTATAAAAAGGGGCGGCGCACATAAGCATTAGTCCCACCCACCAATTTGGTCACGCGGATTTCGTCGACCCGTGCCGCAATGGCCAAACGAATGGTGTTGCCAACCACCAGCAGAATAGCCAGTGCTAACAACACGCCCAGTACCCAGATTAATCGTTCCCCCAGTGCCAACATGGCCAGCAAACGTTCAACCCAAGCCATATCGAGCTGAATCGAATCAACAATCTGATAAGCGGCCAGTTGCTCTGCCAGGCGGTTTACCTCGTCCGCTTGTAACCCCAATGGCGGCTCAACCAGAATCACAGCAGGCAGCGGGTTTTCAGGAAGAAACTCCAGCGCCTGTTGTAAGCCGCTGTTGGTTCGGAAATCATCTAAAGCACTGTCTGAATCAATAAAGCTGGCACTTTCAACATCTGGTAACGCCGCAATGCGCTCCATGAGCTGTTGCCCAGCTTCGATACTGGCCTGCGGCTCAAGGTATAAGGTGATTCTGCCGGACGCCTGAAAACGACCGCTGAGCTGCTCCATATTATCCAGCGTCATCCACAGAGCGCCGGGCAATGTCAGTGCAATCGCCACCACCAGCCAGGTTAATAGTGCTGAGGCTGGATTCGCCAGCAGCTTCACCAACGTTTCAACGGCGGTCAGCTGGTGATGCGCGAACCAGGAAGAGAAGCGCGCCCGCACGCCAATGTTATGTCCGGATGCACCCTGAGCCGATGGTTTGGATACCGATTTAGAGGCTGCCATATCGCTCTTCCTTGAGTTGACCTTGCACCATCTGCCCCTGATCAAGGATCAGACGACGATGACCCATACGCTCAATCAAGGCGATATCGTGGGTCGCAATCAATACCGTAACGCCCACTTGCTGGAAACGGGTAAACAGATTCATGATTTCTTCAGAGAGTTCGGGGTCAAGGTTGCCGGTGGGTTCATCGGCGAGCAGCAGAGGTGGTTTGTTAACAACCGCACGAGCAATACCCACGCGTTGCTGTTCACCACCCGACAGCTCAATGGGATTACGCTTTTCCATACCTAACAAGCCGACAGAATCTAACGCGGCACGAACACGGCGACCGGCTTCGGCGGGAGTATAACCGGCAATCTGTAACGGCAGCGCGACGTTATCAAATACGCTGCGATCAAACAGCAGTTGGTGATTCTGAAACACCACCCCTACTTTACGGCGGTGATACGGCACCTGCGACTGGCGTAAGCGCGCCAGGTTCTGACCATCAATAATGACCTGACCACGGCTCGGACGCTCCATCAGCATCATCAGCTTCAGCAGGGTACTTTTCCCGGCGCCACTGTGACCGGTCAGAAAGGCGAATTCACCACGCTGCAGTTCAAAGTTCACACCCGTCAGGGCATCTTTGCCACCACCGGTATCACTGCTGTAACGCTTACTGACCCGGTCAAACCGGACCATTACCTCAGAATTCGCCATGTTTGCCTCAGTCTTGTTTGAACAGCGCCCGGGTAAATTCATCGGCGTTAAACGGGCGTAAGTCATCAATACCTTCACCCACACCAATAAAGCGTACCGGAATCTCAAACTGCTTCGCCAGCGCGAAGATAATGCCACCTTTGGCGGTACCGTCCAGCTTGGTTAACGTCAGGCCGGTGACGCCCACAGCCTGCAAGAACTGCTTACATTGGTTAATGGCGTTTTGGCCGGTACCGGCATCCAATACCAACATCACCTCATGCGGTGCCGTGTCGTCGAGTTTTTTCATCACTCGTACGACTTTTTCCAGCTCCTGCATCAGGTTGTCTTTGGTGTGTAAACGGCCAGCGGTATCGGCAATCAGAATATCCACATTACGAGACTTAGCGGCTTCCACGGCATCAAAAATCACCGAAGCAGAATCTGCGCCGGTATGCTGAGCAACCACCGGAACATCGTTACGTTCACCCCAGACCTGCAACTGCTCAACCGCCGCTGCCCGGAAGGTATCACCGGCAGCCAGCATCACACTTTTGCCACGGTTCTGGAATTGTTTTGCCAGCTTGCCAATGGTGGTGGTTTTACCCACACCGTTAATGCCTACCATCAGAATCACGTACGGTGTTTTTTCACTGTCGACCACCAGCGGTTGCTGTGCCACATCCAGCATCGTTCGCAGCTCTTCAATTAAGGCTTCAAACAACGCATCGGAGTCGCTCAGTTCTTTACGGGTAATGCGGCCGGTCAGACGCTCCATGATTTCCTGAGTGGCTTCCATCCCCACATCTGCCATGATCAGCTGAGTTTCCAGATCTTCCAGCAGATCGTCATCAATTTCTTTTTTACCCAGCAGTAAATCCGCTAAGCCATCCGCCAGACCACTGCGGGTTTTACTCAGGCCATCACGAATACGACCAAAGAAACCTTTTTTCTTTTCTTCTTTTGGCGCTTGTTGTTCTGCGGCTTCTTCAAAGAAGGTCAGATCGTCACTGGCTTCTTCTGTCACTGACTCTGAGGCAGACTCCACCACTTTCGTTTCAGGCTCTCTTTCGGACTGAGTTTCGAGCTGTGGCTCTGGTTGTTCTGATTCGGGGTGCTGCAAGGCCTGCTCTTCCGCCACTACCTCTTCAGCTGCCTGCACTGCCGTTTCCATACCAGCGGCATGATCAACAGTCGCTTCCTCAGTTGGCTCAACAGCAAGGGTTTCTGTTGCTTCCAATTCTTGCTGTGTTTCTACGACCTGCTCAGCTGCAGGTTTTTGTTCTTCTGGCGCTTTCTTTTTACGCTTAAAAAAATCAAACATCGGTTGCTCGCACTCATCGGATGTTATCCGGCCAGCACATCGGCTAACCGTGAATAATCAAAGTCCGCTATCCTACCACTAAACCCTATTGTGAATAAGGATGCGGACGTGAGATTCAGCCGCCGAACTCTGAATATCATCATCATTGTATGTTTAGCCGTGGTCAGCTGGATTCATCTGGGTCAATCCGACCCGGAAATGGAACCCTTAGAAGCCCTGAACTTACCCATACTGCACGATAGCGACTGGCAGACCTGGATGTCTCAGGAAGGTGTCGTCGTGAAGTGGCAGCCAGTCAGCCAACCACAAGGCATCGCACGGATCGTATTCACCAACCAAACCCAGCTCGATATTCCGTTGGACGCCCAGCAATGGAGCGCTGAACTCAAAGCGTTAGCCGTAAAAAAAGCGTCACACGACACCCTGGTGATTCTGCTGCAAGGCCCCTGGACCAAAACAGAAATGCAGGGCATGGCTGCCTTTTTGATTCAACGCTGGCAGCTGCAACCTCACACACTACCAATACCGTCGGCCATTACTCACTGTGAACAACACTTTGCGGCGGGGTCATTGTGGTTTCGTAACCATTGGATCCATAGCGGACCAATTGATCTGGAAAAGCCGCTCCCCAATCGCCAGCAATGGCAGGATTTCCGCTTGCAGCAAACCCGGGAACTTCGACAACAATGGCTCTCACCCGCTGGGCAACTCGACATTCAAACCGACATTGCCTACCATCGCCCGCCTTCGGATTATTATCAGTCGCTTTACCAAGCACTGGGGGATAGCCAGAAGTTTGCAGCCAACGACTATCTCAATTGCCTGACAACGCTTTAAAACCTCAACACCTGAAACCTCAACACCTTAAACCTTAATAGGAACGCAACGTGAGCAAATCCACTCCCACTCAACAGCTTCGGATTATCGGCGGCCAATGGCGTTCGCGACGATTACGTTTCCCGGCGGTGGATGGATTACGCCCCACCATGGATCGGGTGCGCGAAACTGTTTTTAACTGGCTGCAATTTGATGTCGAAGGCGCGCGTGTTTTAGATACTTTTGCCGGCAGTGGCGCATTAGGGTTTGAAGCGCTTTCGCGTGGCGCCAAAGAAGTGATTTTTCTGGAGAAAAACGCCAAAGCAGCACTGCAATTAAAAGAGAACCTGCAAACTCTGCAGGCAAAAAACGCGCAGGTGTGGGCCGGTGATGCACTGAACTGGCTGGAGCAAAACCCTGAACCTTACGACTTGGTTTTTCTCGACCCACCCTTTGGTAAAAACCTGCTGCAACCGTCTATCGAGAAACTGCGTTTATTGCCGGGTGCGCTGGTGTATGTCGAACATGAAGCGAACTTAAAGCCAGAATTTCCACAGAACTGGAATGAGAAAAAAAGCAAAACCACCAAAGAATTTTGCTTCCGGTTGTTTGAAGTACTTTAACACTTCAGACTGGTTAAAAACTCATTGATCTGCTGATCCCATTGATCAACATGGCGCGCTTGATTCGCCAGGTGAATTTCGCTGTTGGGTAACAGTTCGCGCAATTTTTTGGCCGTCGACACCGGGTGACTTACGTCTTCGGTCCAACCCAGAATTAATGTTGGTACATCAATTTTTTTCAGTTCCTCTTCGTCCGGCAAGTCCGACTGTGCCGACCCCATCAACATAGGGTGGTACGCTTCTTTTTTATGGCTACTCATATAATGTTGCAGTGAAATTTCACAATACGGCATGGACTTATTCAGGAACCCGGCAATCACTTTATTTTTGGTGAGTGTTGGCAATAAAGACGGGATTAATTTCAGCTTATTCAGCAGTGCTAATAATTTGTATTTTCGTGCCTGAGCAGGGCGGGTTTTCCACGATGTCGGCGGGATCACTAACACCAACCCAGCTAATTTTTCTTTCTCGCCAGAATGAATCAGATCCAGTGCCGCCGTCAAACTGGTGCCACATCCCATCGACGCGCCACCCAGAACAACACGTTTTGCGCCAGTCTGTTCGGCAACCGCTAACATATCTTTAGCCAGACCTGCCCACTGATAATCTTCAGCCAGAGGCGTGACTTCCGACTCGCCATGACCTCGGGCATCATAACGAACCAGTCGGTGGTTCTGTTCGGTGTACTTCCAGGCAAATAACCCAGATTCCACATCGGACGCGCTACAAAACATCAAACCATGCGCCCAGATGAAAGCATGTTGGTGATCGTCAGGGCGATTATCCGTTAGATTCAGCGCTATATTATTAATGGTTTGCAGAGCCATAAGTTATTTACCGGCATAAAAAAACGGCGACCATTCTAAAAGAAAAGTCGCCGCGATACTCAGCAATGCATCACAGTGCTGTTACCCGTCTTCTTTGCGCACTACTTCCATCGCATCGACATTCTGGAAGCCACGCGGCAGTTTATTACCACGACGACCACGCTCACCCTGATAATGTTCCAGGTCGGAAAATTTCAGTTTCATATGTCGCTTACCAGCATAAACAAGAATCGTATCGTCTTCACTGAAGGCCACACAGGCAACCATTAATTCTTCCCGGGCAGCGGCCTTAGCTGAATTAATATTAATCATCTTGTTGCCTTTACCACGCGCCATCACCGGTACATCGGCGGCTGGGAATACCAACATACGACCTTCGTTACTGACCGCGGCGATCCAGCTTTTCTCTGGGTTGATAATTTTTGCAGGAATTAATACCCGAGCGTTATCCGGTACTGTCAGCAGGTTTTTACCCGCTTTATTTTTACTCTGCATATCGCCGAGGTTGGCAATAAAGCCGTAACCCGCATCGGTTGCCATCAGGTACTGATCGGAATCAGGCCCCATTACCAGTCCAAGGAATTGCGCACCCGCCGGCATGGTTAAACGGCCACTTAATGGTTCACCCTGACCCCGAGCTGACGGCAAGGTGTGTGCAGGCAAGGCATAAGAACGACCGGTGCTGTCGATAAAGACAGCATTCTGATTGCTCTTACCAGGGGCCGATAATAAATATTGGTCGCCGGATTTATAATTCAGGTTTTCGGCATCGATATCATGGCCTTTGGCGGCACGTACCCAGCCTTTTTCAGACAGAACAACGGTGATGGCTTCCGCAGAAACCAGCTCGGTTTCAGAAAAGGCTTTCGCTTCACCACGAACGACAACAGGCGAACGACGATCATCGCCGTATTTTTCTGCGTCTGCGGTTAATTCTTTTTTGATCAGCGTTTTTAAACGACGCTCAGAACCCAAGGTTTTTTCTAACGAGTCGCGTTCTTTTTCTAACTCGTCCTGCTCACCACGGATTTTCATTTCTTCCAGTTTGGCGAGGTGACGTAATTTTAATTCGAGGATGGCTTCGGCCTGAATATCCGACACACCAAAGCGCTGCATCAATACCGCTTTGGGTTCGTCTTCGGTACGGATAATTTCAATCACTTCGTCGATATTCAGGAAGGCCACCAGCATACCTTCAAGAATATGCAGACGCGCCAACACTTTATCCAAACGATGTTGCAAACGACGACGGACGGTACCGGTACGATACTCCAGCCATTCCGTTAACATCATTTGCAGGTTTTTTACCTGCGGGCGGCCATCCAAACCAATCACGTTCATATTCACGCGATAGTTCTTTTCCAAATCCGTGGTGGCAAATAAATGTGCCATCACCGCGTCGGTATCGACGCGATTGGATTTAGGTACGATCACTAATCGGGTTGGGTTTTCATGATCCGACTCGTCGCGTAGATCCGTAACCAATGGCAGCTTTTTCGCCGTCATTTGTGCCGCAATTTGTTCCAGAATTTTTGCGCCTGAAACCTGATGCGGTAATGCCGTTACCACAATATCGCCGTCTTCTACCGAATACACGGCGCGCATTTTTACGCTGCCTTTACCCGTGCGATATAACTTACGCAGGTCATCTTTTGGCGTAATGATTTCGGCATCGGTTGGGAAGTCGGGGGCCTGAACGTGCTCACATAAGGCATCGATGTCGGCTTTGGGATTATCCAGCAAGTGAATGCAGGCGCTGGCCACTTCACGAATATTGTGCGGCGGGATATCGGTGGCCATACCCACCGCAATACCCGTGGTGCCGTTTAACAGGATATTTGGCAATCGCGCTGGCAGTGTGCAGGGTTCATCCATGGTGCCGTCAAAGTTTGGCTGCCACTCCACCGTGCCCTGACCTAACTCGCTGAGTAACACCTCGGCGTAGTTGGCTAATTTGGCTTCGGTATAACGCATGGCGGCGAACGATTTTGGATCGTCCGGTGCCCCCCAGTTACCCTGACCGTCCACTAATGGGTAGCGGTAAGAGAATGGCTGAGCCATCAGCACCATGGCTTCGTAACAAGCACTGTCGCCGTGCGGGTGGTATTTACCTAAGACGTCACCCACGGTACGGGCTGACTTCTTGTATTTAGCGGTGTGTTTTAAACCCAGTTCACTCATCGCATAGGTAATACGACGTTGTACCGGCTTCAGGCCATCACCTACGTGAGGTAACGCACGGTCGAGAATCACGTACATGGAATAGTTGAGGTACGCGTTTTCGGTATATTGTTTCAGCGACTGACGTTCTACGCCGTCGTCTGTGTAACTGATCTGATCTGTCATAAGACTCGCAATCAATAGTGTTCATCAAACATCGTTGCTGCCGATTGTGACCCAGTCGCCGATATTGAGCAATGCCAGGCTTGAGCAATAGCGACTTCGGTTAATCGGTACACAAGGCATAGATCTGTCAGAGTCACTGACTTATTCAAACACTTGGCCTGTATCAATCTGCACCATGGCAACGGCTGTTAGTTTATACTGAGCCTCATCACAAAATAGTGATTACGTACTGACATAAGGAATTTCCATGTTGCGTTTTTATAAGTTCGGAGCTGCGTACCTGTTCTCCGGTCTGTTCCACATTATTGCCATCACCCTGATTATCTCCTCTTTTCAGATTTTTATCGGAGGCCTGGCGGATAACGACGTCGATATGGTCACGCTGGTGATTAAGTCGATTAACACACTGGTGATTGCACTGGCGATGTATGAGCTGGGATTGGGAGTTGGCAAGGAATACACCGCCGAAGAAAACGGCGGCAATATCTTTCAGACCATGCGCCGTACCATCACACGGTTTGTGGGCACGGTTTGTATCGCCCTGGTGCTGGAAGCACTGATTATGATCATCAAATACAGTCAGCTGGAGTTAGCCGGCAACCTGTATTATCCGGTCGCGATTCTGATCGCTTGCGCGATGTTATTGCTGGCTTTGGGTGGCTTTTTATCACTGACCCGTAAGGATTAATCCAAATCAAAAACGCGCTACCGCTATTGGCAGTAGCGCCGGAAAAAGCGTGACGCATCCATCGGCGCCGAATAATAAAACCCCTGCACCCATTCGCAGCCCAGGCGTTTCAGGGTTTGCTCTTGTTCACGGTTTTCGACGCCTTCAGCAATCACCGTCAGTCCCAGGCTTTTGGCCATCAGCACAATAGCCCGGGCAATTTCATAATCATTCACATCGTCGTTGATATCACGCACAAACGATTGGTCTATTTTTAATACGTTCAGTGGTAACGCTTTAATTTTGCTGAGGCTGGAATAACCGGTGCCAAAATCATCAATGGCGAACTCAATCCCTATTTCATGTAAACGTTGTAGCTGCTGTGACACCTCGGTGGTCACCGACATCATTAACGACTCGGTGACTTCCAATTCCAGCCATTGCGGGTCGAACTCCAATCGCTGTAATAACGTAATAATCTGATCGGCAAACTGGGCACTGAACTGCATCGCGGACACATTCACCGCGATCCGATCCAATGGCACACCTTGCTTTTTCCAGCTCAGGAACTGCAGGCAGGCAGTTTCAATTATCCACAAGCCCAGTTCACTCATTAACCCACTGGTTTCAGCAATCGGAATAAAATCATGGGGAGAAATGCCGCCGCGATACGGATGTGACCAGCGCACTAAGGCTTCAACGCGACGAGGGTGGGTTTCGCCCAAACGAAACTGCGGCTGATACACCAACGAAAATTCGCCGCGATCCAGTGCCATACGCATGTCCTGCTCCAGGCTGCGATACGAATGCTGCGTCTGGCTTAGTTCTTCGTGGAACACATAATAGCGGTTACGCCCTTCTCCTTTGGCCGCCTGCAGCGCGGCGTCGGCATCACGAAGCAGCTGATCGGTGGTGGACGCATGATCAGGAAAATAACTGATGCCAGCACTGGTGAATACCGACACCTGATGATTCTGAAGCTGATACGGTTGCGCAACGGCCTCCAGCAGCTGCTGGCACTTATTCTCAATTTCCACCCGGGAGTTCATCTGTGTCAGCACCACCACAAATTCATCGCCGCCTAAGCGTGCACAAATATCCGAGTCCCGCACATTATCACGCAGACGCTGAGCCACATCCTTTAACAGAATATCGCCAATGGCATGGCCCAGGGTGTCGTTAATATGTTTAAAGCGATCCAGGTCGAGAAAAATAACCGCCAATAGTTCACTGTCGCGCTTACTAAGCTGTAAGGCATAGTCCAGACGTTCGGCCAACCGTAAGCGATTCGGCAGATTTGTCAGCGGATCGTGATAAGCAATGTGCTGAAGGTTTTCTTCACTCTGGCGCTGCAGAGTGATGTCGCGACAATAACCCAATATACCGATGCACTCTCCGTTATGATCATAGAGTGGGCATTTATGGGTTTCCAACAAACGGTGATTGCCATCTCCTCCTTCAACCCATTCTTCATTGATTTTTGGGCGACCGGCATCGATCGCTTCACGGTCCATCTGGCGGAAAAATCGCGATGTTTCGTGGTCAAATATTTCAAAGTCATTTTTGCCGATCAGATCATCAACCCGAGATCCCATAAAGTCTGAAAAACGCGTATTACCATGCTGGTAAATGCCGTTTTTGTCTTTATAAAAAATAATCTCCGGCAGAGCATTTAACATACTGCGGATCAGTTCAGTTTTAGAATCCACTAACAGCTCTGACGCTTTACGACGTTGAACCTGTTTCCCGGCCCAGAAAAAAAGTCCACTAAACAGCAACAAAAGTAAAACAGATGAAAGCAGACACAGCCAATGCTGAGAAAAGACGAGTGGCTGGTAAGCCGAGAGATTGATTTCAATCGCCTGTGTAAGCGGCGATAGCAGCAACAAGCCAATAAATAAAAAAGCGTTAATTCGCCAGCGCGGTCGTCGCATTGCTTGGTCCTTCCGTGTCACTCAGTTCAGGTGCCGCCGCAGCGGCACCTTGTCATTGGATACGGTCAGGCAATCTCGACTTCATTACCTCGTGTTTCTAACCAGCTCTTGCGGTCAGAAGCGCGTTTTTTCGCCAGCAACATATCCATTAATTCATTGGTACCATCTCCCGGCTCAAGAGACAATTGCACCAGGCGACGAGTATTCGGGTCCATAGTGGTTTCACGCAATTGCATCGGGTTCATTTCACCCAGACCTTTAAAGCGCTGCACGTTAACCTTGCCGCGTTTTTTCTCAGCCTTAATGCGCTCCAGCACACCGGATTTTTCCGCTTCGTCTAATGCATAATAGACGTCTTTACCCACATCGATGCGGTACAGCGGCGGCATCGCCACAAACACGTGACCTTCTGCTACCAGCTTACGGAAATGACGAACAAATAATGCACACAACAAAGTGGCAATATGTAGTCCATCCGAGTCGGCATCAGCCAGAATGCAAATCTTTCCATAACGTAACCCATCAAGGTTATCGGTCGCCGGATCAATTCCTAAAGCCACAGCAATGTTATGAACTTCTTCTGACGCCAGAATCTCACCCGAATCCACTTCCCAGGTATTCAGGATTTTGCCTCGCAGCGGCATGATGGCCTGGAATTCACGATCACGGGCCTGCTTCGCCGAACCACCCGCCGAGTCACCTTCCACCAAGAACAGTTCGGTGCGTTCGCTGTCCTGACCGGTACAGTCGGCCAACTTGCCGGGCAATGCCGGGCCTTGAGTGATCTTTTTACGCGCGACTTTTTTCGACTTCCGTAAACGGCTCTGAGCGCTGGAGATCGCCATCTCGGCCAGCAATTCTGCTTCTGCCGTGTGTTCGTTTAACCACAATGCAAAAGAATCTTTCACCACGCCGGAAATAAACGATGATGCTTCACGGGATGACAAACGCTCTTTGGTTTGCCCAGCAAATTGTGGATCGGCCAGTTTTGCCGATAATACAAACGAGCAGCGCTCCCACAAATCATCCGGTGTTAACTTAACACCACGCGGTAATAAATTACGGAATTCACAGAACTCGCGTAAAGCATCCAACAAACCGGAACGGAAGCCGTTCACATGGGTACCGCCTTGCGCCGTAGGAATCAGGTTGACGTAACTTTCCTGGCATAACTCGCCACCTTCCGGCAGCCACTGCACTGCCCAATCGACTCCTTCGGTTTCACCCGTCATGGTGCCGGTGAACGGATCGGCGGGGAGTGTTTCGTAACCGGTGGAGCTGACTTTTAAATAGTCTTTCAGGCCGTCTTCGTAATACCACTCGGCGCTGTCTTCGGCATTTGGGGCATTAAATTTAATGCGCAGGCCCGGACATAAAACAGCTTTGGCACGCAGCACATGTTTTAACCGCGGCACCGAAAACTTAGACGAATCAAAATATTGCGCATCCGGCAGGAAACGAACACTGGTACCGGTGCGTTTTTTACCGCAGCTATCAACTACTTGCAGATCGAGCGCTTTATCACCGTTCTGGAAGCCAATGCGTTGTACCTGGCCATCACGCCAGATCGTCACTTCCAGCACTTTGGATAAGGCATTTACCACAGAAACACCCACACCGTGCAAACCACCCGAGAACTGATAGTTATCGTTGGAGAACTTACCCCCCGCATGTAACTGGGTCAGGATCAGCTCGACACCAGAAACGCCATGCTCCGGGTGAATATCCGTTGGCATACCACGGCCATCATCCAACACCGTCATCGAGCCATCACCATGCAATGTCACTTCGATGGTACTGGCATGTCCGGCTAACGCCTCATCCACTGAGTTATCAATGACTTCCTGAGCCAGGTGATTCGGGCGGGTGGTATCGGTGTACATACCGGGACGTTTACGAACCGGATCAAGGCCACTGAGGACTTCGATCGATTGGGCTGTATATTGTTTATTCGCCATAAGGGGTTTGGTTTCTTGCTAGCTGAATCTGAAATGCCGCTCAGTATAACCGTGATTATGACTGTTTTATAAGCCACTGCAGATACTGATCAAAAGGAATCGGCTTCTGGTAATAAAAGCCCTGAGCGATGTGGCAGTCATACTCTCGCAAAAGCGCCTCAATGGCGACGGACTCAATGCCTTCGGCGACCACTTTTAAGCCCATGCTTTTGGCCATCTCAACAGTGGTTTTCACAATGGTGCGATGACGCTCTGAAGTATCCAGGTCGGAGACAAAACTTTTGTCTATTTTCAGTTCCGTAAAGGGCAACTCAGCAATATAAAACAACGAAGAATACCCCGTACCATAATCGTCAATTGCAATCTGAACCCCGATCTCCGCCAGCGCCTCAAGCGTCTCTGTCAGCAGGTGAAAATCTCGCACCGTCGCCGATTCCGTCAACTCAAACGTCAGACTGTTCAGCGGAAACGAATATTGACTGAGAATACGCCGCACATTTGTGAGAAAGCTCGGTTCAGCAATGTCTTTGCCACTGATATTGACCGAGACATTGTGCTGTAAATAGCCACGCGCTTTCAGTATTTCCAGATCCTGGCAGGCGCGCTCAATCACCCACAGGGTAATTTCATTCACGATGCCGGTATCTTCTGCCAACGGAATAAATTCATTCGGCGGCACATAACCCAGCTCGTGATGATGCCAGCGTAATAAGGCTTCGGAACCATCAACCCGCCCCGTTTGCAGATTAATCTGTGGCTGATAGTATAACTCCAGTTCATGGTTGCGCAGCGCAGCCTGCAAACTGGCCGCCAGCGACAAACGTTGAGCAAAGTTGTAGGCCTGATCAGCGCGATAAAATTCAATACCGGATGACGTGTATTTGGCTTGTTCCAGTGCTTGTTGTGCTTGTTTTAAAACATCCAGCGATTGTTCATCGTGGTGATAATCAAAATCTGAAGCGCCAAAGTTCACCGCCAGCGCAATGTACAACTCGCCAATCTGAGCACCGGAATCGAGGTGCTGGCGAATGGTATCAAACAGTTCGGAGTTAGTTTCTGCGGCTTCCGTCAGCACCACAGCAAGCAATCCGTCTTTCAGTTGGGCCAGCTTGTGGTCCTGATGCTCACCTTCTTCCAATATCGGAAATTGCGGCTGGAACATTAATTCACGGTTCACCACCCGCGAGATCATAATCATCAGGTCGTTGGTATCTGTTGAGCTGATATAGGGTTGCAGAGATGAGAAATCAGCAACTTCGATCAGGCAAATGGCAAAACGCTGCTGGTTTTTGATAAGTTCTTTGGTGTGCCTTTCAAGCAACGCCGCGTTGGGTAATTGTGTCCCCGGATAATGAACGGCATCAAACAGCGCCTGTTCTTTTTTATATTGCATCCGTCTGGCAAGCCCCATCGCCATCAGCACCACTTCAATTGACACACCAATCATCATGGCATGCAGGGTCAAAAAGGTTCCTTCGATGGTGCCAATCAAACTCATTGGCTGAATCGCCCCTCCCGCAATCAAGGGAATCCAGGACAGCATGTAATAACGAGCCCAGCGCTGCTTGAGTTTGAATTGCTGGAACAGAAAAAGCCCAATCAGCGGATACAAAAACGCCAGTGCAGCAAAGAAAATCGGTGCCGCCAGATATTCCGGAACAAACAGAAAAATAACCGCCAGAGCGATCAGTAATTGGGCATAACGGATACACCATCGGGTAACCCGGCTTTTTTTCCCGGAAGCATCAAAAAATAACAAGGCAAACGAAAGAGTAAAAATCACCACCGACAAATTGATGGGCACAATATGAAGGCGCAACCAACGCATCGCTGCTTCCGGAAAGATATAGTGACCAAACCCCATCACCACACCCAGCATCATCAATACCGACACGATATAACCGACATAAACCAGATAGACGCCATCTTTTAATCCGGCAAACAACACCAGATTAAATAACGACATCACCACCAACACTCCTACAAAACTCCCCCACAACAGAAAAGTCATTTGTGTCAGCGTATTGAAGTCTTCGCTGGAGTAGAGATGAACCGGAGTTTTGGCAATACCAGCCGTTGCAATGCGCACGACAAGATGAGTCTCAGAATGTGCTCGCAGATAAATGTCGTAAGTCGGGAATGCTCGCTGTTTCACCGACAAATCAACCGACTGCCAACCCAGTGCCGTTTTTCGCCAGGAAGCTTTCGCCGTATCGAGGCGAGAATCAGACTGATAAACCGTCAGCTGTTCAATCATCGGATTGGAAAAATAAGCAACCAATGACTGATCGGTGGTACTGGTGTTACGAACCTTCAGGCGCAACCAATACGCCTGCTGACCAAAACGCCAGGGCACCTGCTCAAGAGAGCGATCCGCAATAAAGGCTGGGGCTTGAAGTACGTCAGGCAAGGCTAATAAATGATCCGGATCGACCAGGTAACCTTCGGTTATATGAATTGCCTCATGATCGTTTGTTATTTCAGCGGCGGTTGGGTCTGCAATCACCACAACGTAGTGATGAATCAGCATGCCAAGCAGCAGCAATAACATCGCTGCAAATATGCGTTTTAGATTGCTTGCCATTTGCACACAACTGCCCAATAACTCCGTTATTCAAGGCTAGCACAGCCACAAAATATAATGGTCAAACTAAAGTACGAGATAATCTGGTAATAACAGAATGATTGATCACACATCGTAATGCTGGCGAATAAACTCCAGCACGGTTGGCATACGTTCAATAAATTGCTCAAAGCTGTGATTGCCCCCGCCTTCCGTCCAGGAAGGACAAGCCCGATACAGCTGAGCAGCCTGACGATAGTCCAGTGTTTCATCACCGGTTTGTAATAACAGCAGCAAATTTTGTGGCTGCTGAATCGGATCAATATTCAGTGCCTGCAGCTGGGCGATGTGTGTCATCGTCAGTTCATGAACTTCGCCAGTATAAAAGTGGGTATTCGGACCGAGGTAATCGGCGAATAATTCAAATGGCCTCACCGCCGGGTTCACCAGAACAGCTGGCAACTGATATTTTTCAGCCAGGAACGTGGCATAAAAACCGCCCAGAGAACTGCCAATCAGGTACACCTGGCTATGGCGTTGTTGCAGTTGCGTTAAGGTGTCTTCGGCCAACTGTATGGCCG
The DNA here is from genome assembly GCF_024397975.1 of Bacterioplanoides sp. SCSIO 12839. Taxonomy (NCBI): domain Bacteria; kingdom Pseudomonadati; phylum Pseudomonadota; class Gammaproteobacteria; order Oceanospirillales; family Oceanospirillaceae; genus Bacterioplanoides; species Bacterioplanoides sp. SCSIO 12839. The sequence continues at coordinate 101,916 of NZ_CP073745.1, read as the reverse complement.
TCTCAGGTTCAAAAGGTAATGCCGGGATAACCAGCTCATCAGAAGGACGATGTTGCTGATAATAAGACATCAGCTGTTGTGCTTTCTGAGAGTGTGGCGAGCTCAGGAAGCCGTGCAAATAAAGACAAGCGCTCAAGGGGATTCCTCAGGTATGCAACCGTTTAGTAGCCTTTAACGGAATAATCCACGTCAAACTCAATATCATCAACACGACTGACGGTGGTATCAATACTGCCATCCGCATTGAGTGTTAACTGGCGATAACCCGGCGCCCGACGATCAACAGAAAAGTCCTGAGTATGCGGCTCAAACTGAACACAGGTTGACGGTGTTGATAGCAGTCTGACATTGCCACGCATACGATCACTGCTTTGATGTACATGCCCCCAAAGTACCGCACGAACGTTGTCATGACGATCGATGACTTGCCAGAAATCATCGGCATTTCTGATACCAATGCCATCGATCCAATCGCACTCCATGTCCACCGGATGATGGTGAAAACACACCAGCGTATGTAATTGTGGTTGCTCCGAGAGTGCGGAGTCTAATAGCTTAAGCTGCTGCTCATCCAGGCGACCATACACCTTACCCACAACCTGTGAGTTGAGCATGATAATTTGCCAGTGGCGTGTACGAATAACACGCTCAAGGTGATGATTGCCAGCATCTGCTTCAGCCAGATTGGTCGGATTATCATGGTTGCCTTCTAACCAGAAGGAAGGACAGGAAAAATCGCTGAGTGCTTTCTGTAAGTGGCGATAGGACTGCATTGAGCCGTCTTGTGACAAGTCACCTGTCACCAATAAGGCATCAATATGATTTTGCTCCATGCGCACGCGATCCAGCACACAATGCAGGCTATGCAATGTTTGCATCCCCAACAGGTGGCCATCTTCCGGTTCATTCAGATGTGTATCGGTAATCTGAACCAGATGAACTGAATCATTCGCTTCCAGTGAGAACACGTCTGTACCCACTCCCTCTTATTATTCGCACATTCCACTTTAGCTAAGCCAGAGCTCCGGCAACTGAGACCTGGTTCACACTTTTGTGGTGCTGCCGACGTTTTTTTACCGCGTTTTACAAACTACCCGGAAATCTGGCTGTTATCAGCATGCTGACCGCCAGATTCATGACAGATCAGGGGTAAACGCAAACGGCGTATCCACATGACCATAGTGTAGGCAATGATCCAGCCAATCCGCCAGAAATCGGTTTAACTGTAATTTTTCATCGGGTAAGCGCATCGTTGGGTTCGGGTACTGATAACGTCCTTCAAAGCGTTTCTGATTCTGGTAACTCAATACTTCAGCCATGTTGGCATCATGATACAAACGTACCTGCATTCTTGGCGGCTGAATCCACTCCGGGCTCAACCCCTGTTGAATAATTTCTAACATGGTGGTGTAGGGGTGCACTTCTTCGACACGGATAATGATCCGTGCTTCATGCTCACCCGAACCACGAATTATAAAGGTGCGCTCACTGCCTGCTTCCATCTGCGGGAACAGTTTAAAAAAGCGCAGGTAGTTTTTTTCGGCCAGCGATGACAACTCCTGCAGGTCAGGCACATAACGTTTTTTACGCAGCAATCAGAACTCCAAACCCATCGTTAAAACAGCACGCAGACTAACCAATGTTATTAGCAACGGCCATGGGAAATAATAAAAGCAACTAAGCAAAGCGTTTTCTATTCACCCGCTAACGCTTGCAATATTGGCCATGATGAATCTTCAACCATTGCAGCGCCATAATGGTAGCAGCATTGTTAATCACCCCGGTTTCAATCGCACCATAAGCCTGTTCGAAGTGCAGAGTGTGCAGTCGAATGTCTTCATTCTCCTGCTCCAGCCCATGAATTCCTCCTACACCGGCACTGTCGATCAGACCACAATACAATTGCACCCGTTCACTGGTTCCGCCGGGTGATACCCAATAATTACAAATGGGTATGAGCTGGTAAAAGTCACAACCGGCTTCTTCCTGGGTTTCACGCTCAGCCACCTCCACATACGACTCGCCCGGCTCCACCATGCCAGCCACCAGCTCAAGTAACCACGGTGAACGTTCATCGTTTAAAGCACCAATACGGAACTGCTCGGCTAACACCACACAATCGCGGTCAGGGTCATACAACAAAACACACACGGCTTCACCGCGCTCAAACAATTCACGGGTGAATTCCTCCGTCCAGCCCTGTTCGAAGCGTTTGTGTTTCAGCGTCACCGTATCAATCGCAAAAAATCCATTAAAACTGCGTTCTTGCTGAACGACTTCAACGTCTGATGCACTGAATTCGGCCCGGCGTAAAACCGCAGAAGACAATGGGGTTTCCGATCTTGCAGTCATGCTTTACTCTCTCGTTGTTGACTCTTATTGTTGAAAAGATTACTTCTGCAGAGTGCCCTGGTCACTGCACAGTCTGTCTTTAAATTTGGAACAATAAAGGCATTTTGAGCCCTATTTATTCTGTTAGAATCAGCCCACTTTATTTTACATGGATGCCAAAGGCCCGACCTTATGAAAAAAATCCTGACTCTGAGTGCTGCCATTATCGCCAGCAACTTGTCGCAAGCTGCCGACCTTAGCACCATTTACCAATATGCGGTCAGCAATGACGCAGAAATTGCGGTGGCTCGCGCCAACCGTGAAGCCAACAGTTATAACGTCGGCACTGCTCGTGGTGGCTTATTACCTCAGGCCAGCCTGAACTACAGTGTCACTCAGATTGATGTGGAGTCTGATGTTTCTGGAGTCGGCAGCGTACCCGAACGAAACTACGACCAAAATCAATTGCAACTGCAGGCATCGCAGGCACTGTTTAACCTGAACAGCTGGTATACCTATCAGTCTGCCGTTGCCGGTGATGATGTGGCGGAATATCAGCTGCAATTATCAGAGCAACAACTGCTGTTACGCAGTGCACAAACCTACTTCAATGTCTTGCGCTCACAAGACAATCTATCGGCTGCTCAAGCAGAAGAAAAAGCGGTTAAACGCTCTCTGGAGCAAACCCAACAACGTTTTGATGTGGGTTTGATTGCCATCACCGAAGTACACGAAGCACAAGCCGGTTATGACTTAAGTTACGTGAACCTGCTGGGCCAGGAAGCCAATGTGGATATCAGCTATGAAGCACTGGAGCGCTTAACCGGTAATTACTTTGATACCGTGACACCACTACGAGCCGATGTGGCGATGGAGATGCCTCAGCCTGCCGTCGCCGATGAATGGCTGGCGTCTGGCATGGCCAAATACGCGGGGTTACGTCTGGCAGAAGCCAATAAAGAAGCGGTTCGCTTGCAACGTAACGCCACACGCTCCAACCACTTACCATCGGTTAATCTGATTGCTTCTTACACCGACGGTGATCAGCCATCATTCACTGGTGACGATACTTACAATCAGGAAACCACCGCCATTGGTGTGCAGTTATCGGTACCATTGCTGGCTGGTGGCTCGTTATACAGTCAAAGCAAACAATCGGCTAAGCAGTTTGCAGCGTCGGAATATCAGCTGGAAAATGAACGCCGTACGGTCAAACAAAACATCCGTAGTTTATTCCGCCTGGTGAAAACCGATGTGCTGAATGTGAAAGCCCGTAAGCAGGCCATTGTTTCCGCAGAAAGTGCTTTAGAAGCCACTGAAACCGGTTATGAAGTGGGTACCCGTAATATTGTGGAAGTGCTGGATGCCCAGCGTAATCTGTTCCGTGCGCAGAGTGATTACGCCAATGCCCGTTACGACTACATTGAAAACCTGCTGAATCTGAAGTTTTATGCGGGCACGCTGAACCCTAAAGACATTGAGATGTTGAATGGTTGGTTGGCTCAACCTGCTCCGGCACCACAAGCAACACCGTCGGCCACTCAAGACCCGTCAGCAACGCAAAGTCCAGCAGCCGCACCAGCAAGTCAGCCAACAACACAAAGCTAACGGTTTTATTTCTGTTCCAAGAAGTCGTTGCTGACATAAAAAAACCGAAGTTGAGTACCCTCAGCTTCGGTTTTTTTTATGTCCAGAGTCTTCTGCTTCTAACCGAATCGATCAGTTTTCACTTTCAGCCTTAATAAAACGCTGCATATGGAAAATACCGTGAATTAATATCTGCAGCGCATCCAGAACCGGTTTATCACTGCGCTTTTTCAGCGCAAACCAGAAATACGCCACTTCCAGTACGTGAATACCCGCCACCGCAAGCGCAATGGTAGGCAACAGGCCTAACCAGTCCTGCCACCCTTGTTGCCAGGCAATAACAGCCAGCAACCAGAAAACAAGCATGGCGATTTTATTCATGATGATCATACACAGAGCCTTTTGTTGTTCTTTTAAGTATTTTTACCGCTAAGCCTACCGTCAGCGCCTGACTCAGCACAAGACATTCTCCTGGTGGCTGGGTAAAATGCCTGCAACGTTATTTCCTGACCCGTATAAACACGAGTCTCAGGCCCGAACAAGAAGGTCATCATGTCAGACAATAAAACACACTTTGGTTATCAGACCGTTGATTCCGAAAAAAAGCAGGCCATGGTGGCCGATGTTTTTCACTCGGTGGCGGCAAAATACGATGTGATGAATGACCTGATGTCATTCGGTGTTCATCGTTTGTGGAAACGTTTCACCATTGATATGAGTGGTGTACGCCCGGGCGATAAAGTATTGGACCTGGCCGGTGGTACCGGTGACCTGACCAAAAAGTTCTCTAAAATTGTTGGACCAACCGGCGGTGTGGTGCTGGCTGACATTAACTCGTCGATGCTGAATGTCGGCCGTGATCGCCTTACAGATCAGGGTTATGTCGGTAATATCGAATACGTTCAGGCCAATGCCGAATGCCTGCCGTTTGCAGACGATACTTTTGATGTCATCACCATTGCCTTTGGCCTGCGTAATGTCACCGACAAAGACAAAGCCTTGCGCTCGATGGCTCGGGTATTAAAGCCCGGCGGCCGTTTACTGGTACTGGAATTCTCCAAACCAACCAACCCGCTGATGAGCAAAGCCTATGACCTGTATTCCTTCACCGCGTTGCCGTTTATGGGCAAGGTCGTGGCTAATGACTCTGAGAGTTATAAATACCTGGCGGAATCCATCCGTATGCACCCGGATCAGGAAACCCTGAAAGGTATGATGGAAGACGCCGGTCTGGTGCGCTGTACTTATCACAATATGACCAGCGGTGTTGTCGCACTGCACCGGGGCATTAAACCCTGAGGAACTGACCTGAAATGGGCGCACTCACCAGTTTGATCACACGCTTGGGGAATAATCCCACACTGCTGCAAGGCGTTCTGGTGCCACTTGAGGCATCAATCAATCAACTGCTGCAACAAGACCCGGCAACACTGCAGGTGTTTGCTGACCATGCCGGGCGTTTGTTGTGTGTTCAGATTGATGGTTTCAGCGCCGTGTATCTGCGTCTCTCCGATCATGGGGTCAGTCTCAGCCTGCACAATGAAGCGCAGCCGGATGTCACTATGTCGGGCCGTCTCAGCGATTTTATTGCGCTGGCCAAAGCCGATGACAAAGCCAATCAGTTGATCAACAGCGCCATTGATATGGACGGCGATACCGAGTTATCCATCACCCTCACCAAGGTACTGCAACAACTGGATATTGATTGGGAAGCCCTGATCCAGCCACTGACCGGCAGCTTGCTGGCTCACCAGTTGGGCAAAGGATTGCGTGGCCTGATGAAATGGGGACGCTCAACCAGCACGACCTATACCGTTGCGGCCAAAGAATATCTCGAAGACGAAGCTCAGGTGGTGACTCCAGAACCGCAACTCAGTGAATTTGCCAGCCAGGTCGATGAACTGCGCTTAGCCACCGATCGCCTTCAGGCCCGTATCACTTTCTTAGAATCTTAATTACTTCAGGACTTCCCGTATGGCCAACCTCTGGCGACTGTGGAAAATTCTTTTTATCTTCACCAAATACCGCCTCGACAGTCTGGTACCGGTTGAACAGCTGCCATTGTCACTGCGAATTGCTCTGTGGTTAGCACCATGGCGATTAAATCCGGTACCCAGCAAGCTTAATCGTGGTGCCCGTTTGCGTTTGGCACTCGAAGCGCTTGGACCGATCTTTGTAAAATTCGGCCAGATTTTATCGACTCGCCCGGATCTGATCCCCGACGATATTGTTAAAGAGTTACGCCGCTTACAGGATGATGTACCGCCGTTCGACAGTGATTTGGCCATTGCCTTAATCGAAGATCAGCTGGGTCAGAAAATTGAGCAATTGTTTTCAGAATTCTCACCACAGCCATTAGCCTCGGCTTCCATTGCTCAGGTACATACCGCTCGCTTACCTCAAGACAGTGAATACGGCGATCAGGAAGTGGTGGTTAAGGTCGTTCGTCCGGGTATTGAAAACACCATTGAGCGTGACCTGCAATTACTGGAGTTTATGGCAAAACTGCTGGTGAAATATTCCGCCGATGGCCGCCGTCTGAAGCCATTGGAAGTGGTTGAAGATTATCGCCACACGATTTACGGCGAACTCAACCTGCAAATTGAAGCCTCGAACGCCACCCAACTTAAACGTAACTTTGCCGATTCAGACAGCCTCTACCTGCCCGAAGTTTTCTGGGAATATTGCCGCAGCAAAGTGATGGTGAGCGAGCGCATTTATGGTATTCCTGTCGCAGACATCGAACAGCTGAATACACAAAACACCAATATGAAAGTGCTGGCTGAACGCGGTGTGGAAATCTTTTTTACCCAGGTGTTTCGCGACAGCTTCTTTCATGCCGATATGCACCCCGGCAATATCTTTGTCTCACGCAATAATCCATCGTCACCACAATACATTGCGATTGATTGTGGCATCGTAGGTACGCTGACCGAAGAAGATCAGCATTATCTGGCCATGAACCTGCTGGCCTTTTTTAATCAGGATTATCATCAGGTCGCACAATTACACATTGATTCCGGCTGGGTACCGCCCAGTACCAAAGTGCACGAATTTGCCGCAGCGATTCGCAGTGTTTGTGAGCCCATTTTTGATAAACCACTGGCTGAAATTTCCTTTGGCCAGGTGCTGATTCAGTTATTCAGCACCGCCCGCCGCTTTAATATGGAAGTTCAACCACAGCTGGTGCTACTGCAAAAAACCCTCCTGAACATTGAAGGCCTCGGTCGCCAGCTTTATCCGCAACTGGATTTATGGAGCACGGCCAAACCGTATCTGGAACGCTGGATGCGCGACCGCTTTGGCCCGAAAGCGGCCTACCAGGAATTAAAACGTCAGCTGCCCGGCTGGATCGAAAAAGCACCTCAGATTCCCGGCCTGGTTCATGGTGCATTATCTCGCCTGAACCATATGGATGAGAATCAGCAATCGTTGCAGCAAGAAATTGTGCAGCTGCATCAGGCACTGCAACAACAACAAATTCAGAAGCGTCACCAGACCTTAGGTACCTTAACCACAATGGCTGGTTTGTTCAGTTGGTGGCAGGCCTTTACGCTGGGCATTCCTGAAATTGCCGGTTTATCGTTAACCGGACTTGGCATTGTCTGGTTATTATTAAAGGCCTGAGCAACAATTCAGAGCTGATAAACAGCATTATTTATTGTTATTTAAACAAAGCGGAAGTAGTCGTCTACTTCCGCTTTTTTGTGTTTAGTTCCATTAATTTTCTTTAATGGATTTGTTTTTCAGCGGGACTACAAATTCCTGAAAAATATCCCAAAAAATAATTTTTTTATTTTTTGAACTCCTGCCGCTGAGCCTGCCTCTTACCCGATGTGCGCACAATAACAACATTATTTTCGGACAGGATAGGAATCACACCATGATCAAGAAATTAGCCACAGCAGTGGGTTTAATCGCTGCAGCCAGCGCCGCACAAGCCGCTGAGTTAGAAATCACACTCACGAATGCAACTCAGGGCGTTTATTTCACTCCGGTATTTGCTGCCGCGCACGATGACAACATCAGCATTTTTCAAACCGGCAGTGCCGCCAGCGCCGCGCTGGAACTGATGGCCGAGGGCGGTGCAATTGGTGACCTGGTTACCGCAGCAACCAACGCATCAGCCAATGTTTCTGATGGTGGAAACAGCGCAGCACCTGGCGCTTCTAATGGCCCGGTTGCCCCCGGCGCCAAAGTAACGTTTAACATCAGCACCGACGACGGCAACGACTACCTGTCGCTGGCTGCCATGTTGCTGCCTACCAACGATGGTTTTGTTGGTTTAAGCAACTGGAAAATTCCATCTGAAGCCGGTACCTACACCATCAACCTGAACGCTTACGATGCCGGTACCGAATACAACGATGAATTGGCTTCGTCACAACCTAACCCACCTTTCCTGACGACGTTTGGTAACCCGGGTGGCAATGGTGTTGTGACTTCTGGCGGTACGGGTGTTGGCCCAACCGGTGATGAAAACGGTGTGGTTCATATTCACCGTGGCAACCTGGGTGATCTCGATGCTAATGGCGGTGCTTCGGATATCAACAGTGCGGTTCACCGCTGGTTAAACCCGGTTGCTCGCTTAACCGTTGTTGTTCAATAAGCCGTTAAGTAAGGAGAACCACAATGGGTTTACGTACTTTAAAACAAATCGCGGTATTACCGCTGATCAGCGCCATGCTGGTCGCTTGTGGCGGTGATGATGACGATGACGACACACCTCGTATTACCGCACCGGACCCGGTTGTTGAGCCGCAACCGCAACCACAGCCAGAGCCTCAACCGCAGCCAAGCCAGGTTCAGTTACAGATTTCGCTGACTAACCTGACAGCAGGCCAACCTCAAACACCTGCCGCCGTGATTGTTCACCGCAGTGGTTACCTGGCCTTTGACGAAGGTGAAGCAGCGTCGGTTGAGCTGGAAGATCTGGCAGAGAGTGGCTCACCACAAGCACTGTTAACGGCTGCCGGTACAAATGATGCGGTATTAAAAACGTATGCGGGTCCGGCGGTTGTTGCTCCAGGTGGTAATCGTACCTTCACGATGACCATCGATGGTGTTTCATCCACCGAAGGTTTATACCTGACTGGCCTGACGATGCTGGCGAATACCAACGATGCCTTCACCGGTGTGAATAATGTCTCACTGGGCAATATGGCCGTAGGTGACAGCATGCGCTGGAACGGCCCGGTTTGGGATGCTGGTACCGAAGCGAATACCGAAACCGCAGCCACCATGCCGGGGCCTGCGGCTGGCGGTGAGGGCACCAATGCTGCTCGTGATGACATTCTGAACAAGGTTACCTTCCATCAGGGTGTGATTACTAGTGATCAGGGTCTGGCGACCTCAGCACTGAATAACTCACACCGCTTTGATCAACCAGCGGTTGCCATTCGTGTAACCCGCCTTCAGTAATTGCTGATGCAACCGCAGGAAAGGTCGTCAAATAATGTCGGCCTTTCCTGCTTTCTGACAGCAGCAACTTTCACATACTTCTCCCTTACGGTATCCTCCATCGCTTGAATTCAGCTTGTTTATCCGCCATACGGTGCAAGCGCATACGATGTAGAGAACACCATGAACAACTGGTTAGACGCGGTAAAGTGGGACAACGACGGCCTGGTTCCGGCGATTGCCCAGGACCACCAAACAGGTCGTATCCTGATGATGGCCTGGATGAACCGGGAAGCACTGGAGCTGACCGCCAAAGAAAACCGCGCCATTTATTACTCACGTTCGCGTCAGAAGCTTTGGCGCAAAGGTGAAGAATCCGGTCATGTACAACAGCTACACGAACTGCGCCTGGACTGTGATGCCGACGTGATCGTCATGCAGGTTGAACAGATCGGCGGGATTGCCTGTCATACAGGCCGTGAAAGCTGCTTTTATCAGGTATTCCAAGATGGCGAATGGGTCGCAGTTGACCCGGTATTAAAAGACCCGAAAGACATCTACTGAGTCATTCGGTCACATCAATCTTAATGAAAATGAAACAGCTATGAGCGATATTCTCTCGGCTTTGGGCGACATTCTGGAAGAACGCAAAGGGGCTTCCAAAGATTCTTCTTACGTTGCCAGCCTGTATCACAAAGGCCTGAACAAAATTTTGGAAAAGGTCGGCGAAGAAGCCACCGAAACCATTCTGGCAGCCAAAGATGCCGAAACCAGCGGTGATAACCAAGACGTTATCTACGAAACCGCCGATTTATGGTTTCATAGCCTGGTGGCACTGGCACAACTGGGCGAACGCCCGGAAGCCGTGATCAATGAACTGGCTCGACGTTTTGATATGTCCGGGCTGGAAGAAAAAGCATCCCGCACACCAAAAGATTAAATATTTATAAATAAGCACTCTCACCAGAAGTGCAACAAGAAGAGGAAATCTCATGCTTAGTGGTATCAGCATCTGGCAATTATTAATTGTACTGGCCATTGTCATTATGATTTTTGGCACCAAAAAACTGCGTTCTCTGGGCGGTGACTTAGGCGGCGCTGTGAAAGGCTTCAAAAAAGCCATGAACGAAGACCCCGCTGAGAAAAAAGACGAAGAAGCAAAAAATCTGACTCACGAAAAAGCCGATGAGTTAGAAAAAGACGCGGATTTTGCTGAAACCAAAACCGCTCAAAAAAGCGCAGAGCCATCTGCTGACAAAAAAGACCAATAAGATAGCCACTGATGTTTGATATCGGCTTTCTTGAATTAATGGTCGTTGCCATTCTGGGCCTGCTGGTGCTGGGCCCGGAACGACTTCCCAAGGCTGCCCGCAGCCTGGGCCTGCTGATTGGCAAAGTACGTCGTACCATGAGCAATATTCAGGACGACCTTGAGCGTCATGCCCGTACGGAGGAGTTGAGAGAAAAGCTCAAAGATCCGTACGCCACCTTTATGGATGACGACCAAAAGCAGAATACGGCGACCAGTGCCCCATCGTCAGTTGTTGACTCTGACACGCCTGCTGATCAAACAGCAGCACATCAGACAACTACACCTAAGACAGCTACACCCCAGACAGCTTCGCCATCACCTTCTTCAGACGACCATAAAACTTCATGAGTACAGATCAGGAACAACCGCTCGTTTCGCATCTGATCGAGCTGCGCAATCGTTTATTAAAGTCGGTACTGTTGGTGCTGGCGTTGTTTTTAAGCATGTTTTATTTCGCCAATGATCTTTACCTGATCATGGTTGAGCCGCTCTCAAATCTGCTACCCAATACCGGCGATATGATTGCGACTGGTGTTGCCTCACCTTTTTTAGTGCCGTTTAAAATGACCATGGTGCTGGCGATTTTATTAGCCATTCCATTTATTCTGTTTCAGATTTGGTCGTTTATTGCTCCGGGGCTGTATCAACATGAAAAGAAGTTTGGCATCCCGCTGTTAATCTCCAGCATTATTTTATTTTATGCCGGTATCGCTTTTGCCTACTTTGTGGTGCTACCACTGGTGTTTGGTTTCTTTACCGCTACCGGTCCGGATGGCGTATCGTTTTTACCCGACATTGCCAACATCCTGAATTTTATTCTCAAAATCTTTTTTGCTTTTGGTATCGCTTTTGAAATTCCGATTGCCACCTTTCTGATGGTATTAACAGGCGTGACAACGGTGCAGTCATTAAGCGAAAAGCGCCCATATATCTTCCTGGGGTGTTTTGTGGTTGGCATGCTGGTAACACCACCGGATGTGATTTCACAAACCGTACTGGCATTGCCGATGTATTCGTTATTTGAAATTGGTGTGTTGTTCTCGCGTATGATTAAACCGCGCGAAAACGACGACGATTCTGGTGAAAACTCAATTGCCGGGTAACTAATTCACCATCAAAAAAGCCCGGGGGATTGTTTATCAACAGTACCCCGGGCTTTTTTATATCCGTCGATTAACGTTCTGTTAACAGACTACAACCGCCATCGGTGTGACAAGTTAAGACCAAACACCTGATCAGACACCACATCGCTGAATCCTTTGCCGACTGAGCCAGACAATGACCAGTCGCGGTTAATCCGCCAGTAACCGTTTAAAGAACCGGAGCGTACGTCATCCACCGAGCCGGTTGAGGCTTGTTTGGCATAAAAAGAAGCGCCAATGCCAATACGCCGTTCGGGGAAAAACATGGTCGATAAGCGGATATAATTTCGCGCATTATTGGCCGCATCCTGTTTATGGGTGCGCCAATGCCTACCCAATGTCATGCTCAGCGACAGCTGGTCAAACCGTTGGCTGCGCTGTATTGCTGCAAACCATTCATGGCGGCCATTCGAAAAGCCATTTTCATCATCCGCCAGTGGAATTTTCCAACGCCCGGAAGCGCGCCACAAACCGCCACTCTGGCGATAATAAGAGGTTTGTTTTGGCCATTGATAACTGAATTTAATATTGGGGTCACCCAGGCCACGGCGCTCCTCATTACGCTCAATAAATTCGCGGATTAAAAAGCCATCTTCATCCACGTATTCATCAATCAGCAATGTACGAGGGCCGGTTTGCGATAAATACGCCTGACTGAAACCCAACTGCCATTGAGGGCGTTGATAGTTAACCGATAGCTGGTTAACCAGTGTTTCTGTTTCAATGCCCGTCACACGGCCATAATCACCAGTAAAGTGATAAGTCGACCAGTTAAGCTTCAGTTGTTCGCGAGCCTCTGCCCAAGTGTTCATCAACAACAGTAAACACAGCACACGAACAAACAGCATCATAACTCAGGGCTTCTCCTTAACGGGGTTTTCGAGGGTAACAAATTGGCCAGGAATGCGTTTGGTTTCAAAATTCAACGTCGTTACAAACGGCATCCGGCGACACCGGTCAGGGGTGTCTCGTTGTAACAATAGCAGGTCTTCTTTCCAGACCAGAGAAAAATCCTCCGTCGTAGTACAACCATGACTGGTAACCTCAACGAACAGCAGGTTCCCCTGCCAGCGATAGCCAAAAATAGTTTCAGCAGGTTCCTGACTTTTCCCCGATGTGCTGCAAGCCGATAACAGCACCAGCACGGATAGCAGTAAGCTAAGTTTCATTTTTAACCCCTTGCAGCCGGGCATTCCCGGCTGATTTTGATGTTGATATTTTCATTTATCACGTTTTAACGGCGACGACTGACAACGGGCAACAACAGTAGTCCCAACAGCATCCATGGGTTTAATGCCCCCAATAATTTATTGTCGTCATCATCATCGTCTTCTTTTGGCTTGTTATCCGATGCGCTGTTGTCTGACGGCTTATTAGAAGCATCACAGTCACCGGATTCGATGCCTAACTGTTGCATCAAAGAGCAATTCATCTCGGCATCAAATTCATTGCCATTAATGACATATAGCTCAACGTTAATTTCACCATGCTGAGCATGATTGGTTTTAACGGATAACTGACCTTCTGCCGTATCGGTTCCCTGTGAGGCCTGGTATTGGAGGGTAATATCACAACCTTTACCCGCCTCAATAGCCTGGTTATCACAACCATTCTGCTTCAGGCTGAAACCATCGCCAGTGACCGCCACCTCATTCACCATCAGGTTTTCTTTGGCATCTTGTGGGTTTGTGAGAGTCACTGTCGCCGCAACGCTGGTGTCATTTTTTTTCACAAACATGTCCAGATAAGCTGGCAGGCCTAACACCGACTCCATAATGGTTTCACCACCAGAGCCTCCACCTTGATGAGCCGGAACTTCACCGTTTTGAGCTTTGGTGATCCAGTCCCGATACGCGGCAACACGCGTGTAGACTCCGGGGAATTTAGCCACAGCACAACCTTCACCAAAACTGGTGACACCCAGCTGTACCATGCTGCCGCCTGACTCAACGAACAGCGGGCCACCACTATCACCCTGACAGGAGTCTTTACCACCCGCATCCAGGCCCGCACAAACCATATTGTTGGTAATATCAATTTTCAGCGGCGCATAGTTTGTTTTACAACTCGCTTGCGCAAACAAAGGTACTTTTACCTGCTGCAATATGTTGGGCAAGCTGCCATCGTCGCCGTCTCGGGTTAACCCCCAGCCAATCGTTGTCAGTTCTGTACCGTCAGCCAGGTTCGCCATAAAGTTAGCATCCGCTAAAGCAACCGGTGTTTTGTCCGACACTGCCGTTAGTTTTAACAGTGCGATGTCATGATCATCACCATATTGTTGATGAATATAAATATCGCTGACATCTCGCAATTGTTCTCCACTATCATTTTTGCTCAGGTCGTGATCAGCAATCGAGACCTGAATACCACTGGCCACTTCACTCTCCACACAATGCGCTGCCGTTAACACCCACTGGCTGGCAATAAGGCTGGCACCACAAAAGTGTTCCGCTCCCGGCTTGCTTTGTACCGAGACCATCCAGGGGTAAACCGATGTCGGAGCATTCTCACCACCGATAATACGATGAGACCGTTGCGACTCGATTGTTTGAGCACCGGTATTGACCGCCAACAATCCCAAAGCAGTGAATGCTATTAATTTCTTCATAATGACAACCTTTTTTGCGTGGAAAATTTTCCCTCTACGCAATTAAAATTACGTGGGAATTTTTCCCTTGTCAAAGAAAAATCAAACAAAGTGGGAAAAAGTCCCTCACTGAAGTATGCTTGGAATATGAAAAACCGCGACCTATCCAATAGCCAAAGCCCGGCTCCCAACGCCCTCAACCAGGCAGTACAGCGCCTATTAAAGCCGTTGGTGAAACTCTTATTGTCGTTTCAAATCACTTACCCGGTGATTCAGGAGTGGCTGAAAAAAGCCATGGTGGAGGTGGCTGAGCGTGACTTCCCACTGGCGGATAAGCCTCAGACGGATACCCGCTTAAGCCTGTTAACCGGCATCCACCGTAAAGACATCAAACGTTTACGGGCACCGGTTGATGACGCACAAACGCCTCCAGAATCGGTCAGCCTCGGAGTGCAGATTGCCGCTTATTGGATGGCACACTATGGCGATGCAGCACACCAACCCATGCCTTTGCCTTTTAAGCGGCAGAGCGATTCCCCCAGCTTTGAGAGCCTGGTTGAGCAGGTCGCCAAAAAAGACATTCGTGCGCGGGTGGTATTGGATGAATGGTTGCGCCTTGGTATTGCCGAGACCTTCGAGCAAAACAATGAGCTTTTTTTGCGCTTGTCAGACAGCGCATTTGTGCCGCAACAGGGAATCGAAGAGAAAGCCTTTTTTCTGGGTATGAACCTGTCTGACCATATTGCCACCATCAGTCATAACCTGTCAGAACAGCCACCTAAATTTGAACGTTGTTTGTATTACGATGGCTTATCGGAAGCATCTGTCGCCGAGTTAAAACAGTTGGCCGCCGATGAAGGCATGGCAATGCTCACGCGTTTAAATCAGCGCGCTCTGGAGCTGAAGCAGCAAGATGCCGCAGAAAATCATCAACAGCGAATCAACATTGGCATCTATGTGTTCGACGAGGAGCAGGACAATGCGCCGAGTCACTAGATTCGCCAGCGGACTACTATGCTGCCTGCTGATTGCCTGCAGTACATCATCACCGCCTAACTGGCGCTCACTGGAATCCTCTCGCTCGGCAAACATTGAATACCGCGGCGCCCTTGAATACCTCAACTCAACGCCAGAAAATGGCCTGGGCGGCACCGGCAAACCTGTTTTTTCTCATCCAGAAAATGGTCTCGGTGGTTCCGGCAAACACGCGCGTAATGGTTTGGGCGGTACTGGCAGCCCGGTGAATCAGCAACGTAGCCAACCGCTTGAAAATGGCCTGGGTGGCACCGGACAAAAACCCAAACACACCACCATCGTTGGCAGCGTCAGCGCTTTTGGCAGTATTTGGGTGAATGATCGCCACATCCTGCTACCGGACGAGACGCGTTACTTCCGTGACGGTGAACACAGCCAACGCGGTGATATTCGCCTGGGTCAGGTCGTTGCAGTATTGGCTGACGAATACGGTGACGACTATCAGGCGCTGGAAGTGCATTCGGTTAATAATGTCACGGGGCCGCTGACATCGATTCAGCGCATCAGTAGCGATAAAACCGAGCTGCAGATTTTGGGTCAGCGCATTATTGTCGATAAACAAACGCGCATTCTGAATCAGCAAACACTGTTAGCACCAGAACAGCTGCAAGTTGATCAATGGTTAGTGATCAGTGGGTTACGCGCACCCGATCAAAGCATTCGCGCCAGCCTGATCCGCACCACAGAACAACGTACGGCTCTGCTCGCCGGGCCAATATCGGCGTTGGAAGGCAGCTATGTATTAGGGGACCAGGCGCTTACATTCCCTGATTCCACACCCGACCTGAACCAGCCAATCAGCATGCAAGGTGAGCTACTGGACGATCAGTTTATCGTTAACGACTGGCAACCCATGCCTCTCTCCCGCCTGCTGGAATTAGCGGATGAGTTCTGGCTGGAAGGTTTCCCGATGGAGGATGCGGAGTTTTATCTGGAAGGTTTCGAAGTCGATTTGCCCGACCTCCTGGATGATATGGAGTTCGACGACAGTATTCACATTGGCTTTGATGATGAAGGTGAATTCTGGCTCGATGATTTTGAGCACGACGAACTGGACGTTGAAGGCTTATACGAACTGGAATATGAAGGTGATTATTTTCCGGATACGGATTATCCGGAAGACTACTGAAAGCATCGTACGTCGCGCCGATGCTTTCGCAATATTTTAAGTGCTTATGACTGAGTCACTCGTAAAAACGTTTCCTGTAAGACTTTCACATCATTGGCGGCCCGATGGCGGCCAACATTTAATTCATCCCAGAGGTGTTGCTTGGTGTCATGCCAGGCTTCCATTTGCGCTTCGTTAAGCAGCTTATTCACCGTTTCGATGCGGAAGCGCTGAATAAGTTCTGCTTCATCAAATAAACGGCCAATCCACGAAGAGTCAAAACTCCAGGCATCCGAATACAGGGTTTTGCCAGCCAGCAGCTCATTCATTTTGAGTGCAATTTCACGCGGGTTTAAACCATGCTCCTGCAATTGCGCACGTGAGATGCCATGAATTTTCTCAGCTTCTTCACTCCAGTGGGTCCAGCTCTGGGCAGGACGAATCAGAAAGCTGTGCACCTGACGATCTTCCAGTGCAAAGCCCACTTCGATTGGATAACTGCCGCGACCAAAACCGGATGCTTCCAGATCAATAATCGCTGGCGGCTGTGCCGCGTCTTCCTGTGTTTTATCCACCTTGAGTACCAAGTGCCTCGTTATTCAGAAATTATTGTTGTAATACCAGAGGAAGTTTAGCTGGTGTTTGCTTGCGAAACGATGAACAAACGCCAATTTTGTTAATTTTTTAACTCGATTTAACGCTTTGCTCCGTTCTACTTCGTTGATCTGCCTACATTTTTGACAGCGGCGCGACTCTTAAAACTTCCGATATTGTCGTTAACCCTGCCGCCACTTTATGCGCGCCACTCAAACGTAAACTGTGCATGCCTTCTTTCATTGCGGCTTGGCGCAACTTGCCGTGGTCGGTGGTGTCGTCAATCAGGTTTTCTAATGTGGAGGTCATGGGCATCACTTCGTAAATGCCCATTCGTCCTAAAAACCCAGTGCCGCGACATTCTAAACAGCCATTGGCGCGATAGATTTTTTCTGGCGTTTTCACCAACCAAGGCGCGGTGAGCTGTTTCCAGTCTTTTTCATCCACCGCGTGTGGTTCTTTGCAGTGTGGGCATAAGGTACGCACCAGGCGTTGGGCCATCACCCCTAACACCGACGATTTAATCAGGTACGCGGGCAAGCCCAGTTCCTGCAACCGGGTGAATGCCGATGGTGCATCATTGGTGTGCAAGGTCGATAACACCAGGTGGCCGGTCAAGGCGGCTTGCACCGCAATTTCGGCGGTTTCCAGATCCCGCACCTCACCCACCATAATGATATCCGGGTCTTGCCGTAACAGCGCCTTAACACCATCCGCAAAGGCCAGATCAATCGCCGGATTCACCTGCATCTGGTTAAACGAGCCTTCGACCATTTCGATTGGGTCTTCGATGGTAGAGACGTTCACTTCCGGCGTCGCCAGCGTTTTTAAGGTGGTGTATAGGGTGGTGGTTTTGCCCGACCCGGTTGGTCCTGTCACAAACACAATGCCGTGGTTGTTGGTGGTCATCTGATCCCAGCGGCGTTTGTCTTCTTTGCTGAAGCCAAGGTCGGAAAAGCTGCGCACCAATACCGATGGGTCAAATACCCGCATCACCATCTTTTCACCAAAGGCGGTAGGCAAGGTGGATAAACGTAATTCCACTTCTTCGCCGGCGGGGGTTTTGGTTTTTAAGCGACTGTCTTGTGGGCGGCGCTTTTCGGCGATGTTCATTCGCCCTAACGATTTAATCCGCGCCACCACCGCTTGGGAAACCTGAGCCGGAAATTCGTACACATTGTGCAGCACGCCATCAATGCGAAAACGCACATGGCCGACTTCACGGCGTGGTTCAATATGAATATCACTGGCGCGCTGATCAAATGCGTATTGCAGCAGCCAATCCACAATATTGATGATGTGTTCGTCATTGGCTTCCGGTGCCTGAGCTTTGCCCAGTTCCAGCATCGACTCCAGATTTTGTACCGAGCTGATGCCGCCGTGGGCCTGTCCAGCGCGGTTCACGGAGTTGGCGAGCTGATAAAACTCCACCCTAAAGCGTTCAATATCAGCCGGCGATGTCAGTACACGCTTCACCAAACGCCGAGTGGTGTGTTCCAGATCCTGAATCCAACCTGTTATAAACGGCTCAGCCGTCGCAACCGTGACTTCATCTTTGCTGACTTTTACCGCCAGAATTTTATGCCGCTCAGAAAAGGCGTACGACATCTGCGCCGTAACGGAACCGACATCAATTTCCAGCGGGTCAATGTTGTAGCTTTCCAGATTATTCTGGGCCGCCAGCCATTGAATCAAAGCGTCTTCGGTTAACGCTTTGCCGGTTTTGGCGTTAGTGAAATTCTGACGGGCAATCAGAGTGAGCGGATGTAAGTTTTCCTCACCCTGATTGCGGCGGATACTGAGGCCACTCTGATACTCGTCATCAGACAACACCTCATCCCGACGTAACTCTTCCAGCAAGGTCGTTAAAGCCAGGTGGCGTTCAGCCTGTGACTGCATCATATATAGGTTCCTCAGTGATCAAAGTGGTTTAACGTACCGCGTTGCTGAATTCCAGCCAACGACCCCACAGTTCGTAAGGCAGTTCTTCGTGCAGTTGCAACTGCTGCTCGTCGCTCAGTGTTTCAGCCGCGTTTTGCACCAGAGTCTGACCATTCACAATATCAGATAACAGGCGGCGCTCGCGTTGGTGTTGGTGCTGATGCGCCGAATCAACCACGTCACCCACTAACACATGGCGCAGCAGATGCAGATGTTGCAGGCGCGCTACCTGAGATTGCAGATCGGCCCATTGGTTCAGATGCCAGCTCTCGTGAGGCGCTGCGAGTGTTTGCTGCGCTTCTTTCCAGCTGCGATGGAAGTAGTGGCTTAAGGTTTCACCGCTGACTCCGGCTTTAACACCCACATGCGCCTCATCACCTGCACCCGCTTCGCCTGCCATTTGCTGCAAGCGTGGTAATTGGTCGTAACTCCAGTGAGCAATCGCCAGCAGCGCCTGAGCTAACTCAGCACTGTCACGCAGTTGTTGAGCGCACTCCAGCCAGCGCGAGCGCAGTCCTGCATCATTAAAGAAGCGTTGGGCAGTGGTTAACGCCGACAAGGTTTCTAAACCGGGCTGTAACTGATCCAGTGCCTGACGCAGTTCTTTGGTGTCTTTGCGCTTGATGATTTTGCCGCACCACTGCGGCAGGTGGCGCAGTGCTAACCAATGCTGCCAGCATTCCAGCGATGCTTGAGAGTCGTCCTCCCACAAAGCTTTTTCCAGCGTACGTTTAAACAACACCAAATGATGTTGCAGCCATAATGGAACGGCCTGAGCTAACGGCATGGTTTCATTGAAAGAAGCGCTGTTATCGGCCCAGCGAACACCAATACCGGAAAGGCCATAACCACGCTCGGCTTTGCTGATATCACTGATCCATAACGGCGTGTGTGGCAGTAGTTGTTGTGCCATCGCCCATAAGCCTGTCGCATCACCGTCCAGCAGTTCTAACTCCAGTTCACACAATGGCTGGGTTTTATCACCGCTGCGAATCTCGCCCTGATCAATCACCACCTCTGCCGTGGTGGTTTTACCATCAGTCTCCAGCGTCCAGCGCCAGGCCCGACGTTGAAAGTGAGTCGCAAACACGGGTTGCAGTTGCTCAATATTGAGGTTTTGCGGCCAGTGCTGTTGTACTTCGTCATCAGCCAGTACGTCGGCATTCAGGGCATTGCTTTCCAGTGGCCAGTTCCACTCGCGGCGCTGATGTAGGCCGCCGTTGGAAGAACCCGCAGTTTTCAGCGTTTGCTCAAAATGATCTCCTTTCTGGCGAATACGTAGCGCGGCTTTGGCGCTGGCTAATGCCGCATCATCACTGTCGTAATAGTGATTTTGCAGCAACTTTTCACCGTCAGGCTCAGCGTACTGGTTAAGGAAATTCACCAGAGCATGGCTCGGGTCATTAAGATTCTGCGGGCTGAGCCGCAGTTTTAGTTCGATTTCTGTAGTCATGGCGGTATTGTTATAGGCGATAGCAAGATTCGCAAGAAAGTATTGTCGAGATTTTTAAGTAAGCCTGATATTCAGGTGGCAAGTTCGGCTCAGGAGATGTTTTTCAATAGCAGCGACAGGACGTCGCGGTAGCCCGGCAGGCACATGGATGTGCCTTCGGGGCGGCGGCTGAAAAATTTCCCCTGAGTTGAACTCGGTTTCAGAACATAAAGGAAATAAATCGTGGCAGCACAATTCCGTCTTCCCGGAACGGTTGAAAAATTCAGTACCCTGATTGGCCATAACAGCATCAGTTCGGTCTTGCCGGAGTACGATCAGAGCAATATGGCGGTGATTAATAGCTTAGCCACCTGGCTGGAAGATCTGGATTTTCGGGTACAAATCCTGCCGGTAGAAAACCAACCAGGCAAAGCCAATCTGGTGGCGACACTGGGCGAAGACAACGGCCAGGGCGGTGGCCTGGTATTAAGCGGCCATACCGATACCGTGCCTTGCAACCCAGAGAAGTGGCAATCTGACCCTTTCACCCTAACCGAGCGTGATAACCGCTTTTATGGGTTAGGCACCTGCGATATGAAAGGTTTTTTTGCGCTGGTGCTGGATGCCGTCGAACAATTCCGTGATGCCGAGTTTAAACAACCGCTGATTGTGCTGGCGACCGCGGATGAAGAAAGCTCGATGTCGGGCGCAAGAGCCTTAGCACAGCAGAACGCCCTGAAGATGGGAAAAGCGGCGGGCACCAAAAAACGCTACGCCGTAGTGGGCGAACCCACCAGCTTACGCCCGATTCGTATGCACAAAGGCATTATGATGGAGAATGTGCGCGTGACCGGTCGAGCTGGCCATTCCTCCAATCCGGCTTTGGGCATCAGCGCCATGGATGCCATGCACTCGGTAATGGGCGAACTGATGACTATCCGCAAAGACCTG
This sequence comes from Bacterioplanoides sp. SCSIO 12839, assembly GCF_024397975.1. Lineage (NCBI taxonomy): Bacteria > Pseudomonadati > Pseudomonadota > Gammaproteobacteria > Oceanospirillales > Oceanospirillaceae > Bacterioplanoides > Bacterioplanoides sp. SCSIO 12839. The sequence goes on along the minus strand of NZ_CP073745.1, from coordinate 80,496 downwards.
GCCGCTAATTTTCAGAATGCTCACTTTGCCGTACAAAGCCCCACCATGAATTTGGGCTGTATTCATGGCGGCGATAACCCCAATCGTATTTGTGGCAACTGCGAACTGGCGTTTGATTTACGCGCGTTACCGGGTATGAGCAACGACGACTTACGCGAAGAAATTCGCACCCGCTTAACTCCGATCGCCCAAGCACACGAAGTGGAGTTAGAAGTCGAACCGCTATTCCCCGGTGTTAGTCCATTTGAAACAGCAGAGTCGAGCGCCATTGTGCAAGCCTGCGAACGCTTAACATCTGCAAAAAGTGAAGCCGTCGCCTTTGCCACCGAAGCGCCATTTTTACAGGAACTCGGGATTGAAACTCTGGTACTGGGGCCAGGTAATATTGATCAGGCTCATCAGGTAGACGAATACCTGGCGCACGATCAGATTGAGCCTTGCGTGAATTTAATTGCCCAGTTAATTAACGAGTTTTGTTTAAGCTAAGACCTTTGAATAATAAAGCGCCTTTAAATAATTCAGTGATAAACTGCCTATAACCGATATTATTGAAATCATTATCATGAACGACGAACACAACGAACCATCGACAACGCCATTAAATAACAGCGACTACGTTAAGTGGTTTCGCCATTCGTCGCCCTATATTAATGCGCACCGTGGAAAAACCTTCGTCATCATGTTTGAAGGCGATGCCATCGCCCACGAAAACTTCACCAATGTGATTCAGGATATCGCTCTGCTTAACAGCCTGGGTGTGCAACTGGTGTTGGTGCATGGTGCACGGCCACAAATTGATTCGGTTTTAAAAACTCTGTCGATTAAAAGCGATTTCCATCAGGGGTTTCGCATTACCGATGGCGCAGCGTTAAATGCAGTTAAAGCAGCGGTCGGTATGGTGAAAGCAGATATTGAATCGTTATTATCAGTCGGCGTTCCTGGCTCACCGATGCATGGCTCACGCATCCGTGTGGTGAGTGGTAATTTTGTGACCGCTAAACCCAAAGGTGTGATCGACGGCGTCGATTTTCAGCACACCGGCGAAGTGCGCCGGGTTGAACATCAGGCAATCCGCGAATTATTACAGCAGCATAATATTGTGCTGTTATCCTGCGCCGGTTATTCCCCCAGTGGTGAAATGTTTAACCTCGCGGTTGAAGATGTGGCGCAACAAGCAGCCATCAGTTTGCGCGCCGATAAATTATTAATTCTGGGTAACGACAGTGGCCTGATCAACGAACAAGGTCAGATTATTCAGCAATTAACCAGTACACAATTACAGCAATATTTGCCCGAGTTATCCGGTGAAGCACACAGCCATGCGGCGGCGGCGCTTAACGCGGTGAAGCAAGGTGTACCACGGGCGCAGTTATTAAGTTACGCCGAAGATGGCGCTTTGCTGCAGGAATTATTTACCCGCGAAGGCAATGGCACCCTGATCAGTCAGGAAGCCTACGATCAACTTCGGGCGGCTAATATCGACGACGTGGCGGGCATTCTGGGGTTATTAAAACCGTTGGAAGATCAGGGTGTATTAGTCCGTCGCTCACGGGAATTATTAGAAACCGAAATTCATCGTTTTTATGTTATCGAGCGCGATGGCTTAATCACCGCTTGTGCTGCACTTTACCCCTATTCCGATAAACAAGCTGAACTGGCGTGTGTTGCGGTGCACAGTGATTATCGTGGCAGCAATCGAGGCCAGCGTTTATTGGAACAGATTGAACAGCAGGCACGTCAGCGTCATTACCAGCAATTGTTTGTGCTCACCACCCGCACCGCACACTGGTTTGTTGAGCAAGGTTTTGTTGCCGGTGAAGTCAGCGCACTGCCGCAGGAAAAACAACAGGCGTATAACCTGCAACGCAACTCTAAAGTTTTCTTTAAATCCTTGTGAGCAAGCAGAATTTATTAAGTGCCAATCCGTTATTGGGCCAGGAGATTCATCGTCGTTTTGATGAGTTTGGCCCAATTCAGGTATTTGACGACGGTAATAAACGCTACCTGAGTTTTGGCACCACGGATGAACAAAGCTGCCAACTGAAAAGCCAGCCTTTTCAGTTACAGCACGATTATCTGCGTTGTATGCTGGCGGTATTAAGCCAATACCCACAACCACTAGCCATCACCTCTGCAACGGTACTGGGATTAGGTGGCGGTTCACTGAGCGCCGCACTTTGGCAACAACTTCCACAAGCTCATATTCATGCTATTGAATTACGTGCCGCCGTCGCTCAGATTGCGTATCAGTTTTTTCAGTTACCACGCGATAAACGTTTAACCGTACATACAAACGATGCGGTTGATTTTGTCTCGACTCAGGTTAAACAACAACATAAGACCCAGTTATTATTTTCTGATTTATACCTAGCGGATGGTTTAAACCAGGTGCAACAGCAAACGGATTTTTTAGAAAAATGCGGAGAGTATTTAACTCCGGATGGCTGGCTGGTGCTGAATTTATGGAAAGAACATCGAAGTGACGCCCAGTTACTCAGCACCATCAAAAAGTTATTCGCAACCGTGCTACAAACCACCACCCATGATGGTAACTGGGTTATCTGGGCTTCCCGACAAAAACCGGCGGACAAAAAACAAGCGCGGATAAACTGCAAAGTATTACAGCCGGAGTTTGGTTTTAACCCCTGGGGATTTTGCAAAATGTTTTATCGCTTCTTCTAGTGCCTCGCTTGCTGACCTCTCACCGCTGAGGTAACGTGGCGGGCTTGTTCCTGTTCATCTGACATAAGAGGCAATCATGTACGACGTTTTGATTAAAATCGGACTTCCTATCGCCATTATCCTGATCATGGCTGGCGTCGGCATGAGCTTAACAACCGCAGACTTTCGCCGTGTTGCTCAGCAACCCAAAGGGTTTTTGGTAGGTGCATTTGCTCAACTGGTGCTGCTACCACTGGTCGCCATTATTATTATCGCCGCCTTTGGTCTCAGCGGTGAGCTGGCGATTGGTTTGTTTATTTTGTCATTATGCCCAGGAGGAGCCACCTCAAATTTATATTCATACCTTGCCAAAGGCGATGTTGGTTTATCCATTTCATTAACGGCCGTCATTGGTTTGATAACGCCGTTCACGATTCCCTTACTAGCCGCATGGGCAATTTCTTATTATTCCGACAGCCAACATTTATTAGAACTACCCATCATTAAAACCTGGATCCAACTGATGGTACTGACGGTAATTCCGGTTGCGATTGGTATGTTTATTCGCTCCCGCTGGACTCCATTTGCGATCAAAGCAGAACCTTATATCAGTAAGTTTTCCGTGCTCACTCTGGCTGCCGTGACGTTAAGCATCGTGATTAATATTGGCGCTAAAGTCGTCGATTATGCCATTGCATCTGGCCCGGCCACCCTGGCACTGAACCTGATGACGATGGTGTTAGGTTATGCTTTGGGTAAGTGGCTTCTTCATAATGAAGCACAAGCACGAACCATCTGCTTAGAAGTTGGCCTGCAAAACGGAACATTGGCGATCCTGATTACCACCACACTACTCAGCAGTGCTGAAATGGCCATTGCACCAACCATTTATAGTTTGCTGATGTTTGCGACGGCAGCGCTCTTTACCTACGTAGTACTAAAGAATGAAAAAACAAAACAAACTGTCAATTAAATGCCGAAAGTACAGCTAGAAATGATTAACCATGCCTCATTTCGGCTTAAATTGTTACTTTTCTGGCAGTTTCGATACGACAAAAGAACCATTTAAGATACACTCGCATTTCTGTTTTTGGAGGTAGAAATGCGAATCATTAAAGAAAGGCGCCATCTCTTAGCCGTTGCGATAACAACGCTTGTTACAGCAGACGCACTGGCATCGGACGACAACGATTTCAGCGTTTATGGGTTTGTGAACCTGGGCGTGAATTATATGGATCATGACTACGTCACCTACTCATCTTACGAAAGTGGTGATCCAACCTTTTTTGAACAAGATACCAACATGGGCTTGCAGATCAGCAAACCATTAACTGAACGAACACAAGCGACCGTTCAGGCCATGGCCCGTGCTGAAAATGATTATGCCGTCGAAACAACATTGGCATTTCTGTCTCACTCACTAAGCGACAGTACCGAGCTTCGGGCCGGGCGTTTACGTGTACCATTCTTTTATTATTCAGAATTCCTAGACGTCGGTTACGCCTACAATTGGGTAAGCCCGCCAACGGACGTTTATGCCATCCCCTTTGATGATTACGATGGTATCGATATCACTCATCGTTTTGCAATTGGCAACAACGACGCCCAAGTACAAATCAATAGCGGCCGCCGTCATAAAGACCTTAATCTTTTTGGTGAAAGCTACGAAGCGGAACTGGATAAAATTCAGGGAATGTCCTTCACACTCTACAGTGGTGACTTCACTCATCGTGCCGGTTATCAACAAACCAGCCTGAATATTGAGCTGAATACAGAAGGGGATTTGCGTCGTATTGACCTGGCACAACTTGCCGCCCGCGCGGTTGGTACCAGCAATGGGATCTCTGAAGATGTGATTGATGATTTTAATTTTGAAGACAAGCTCACACGCTATTTTAACTTAGCCAGTACCTACGATAACGGTGACTATAGCTTTGTTGTTGAAGGCACCTACCTCGATTATGAATCCGGGCTATTAATCGATAACTTTGCCTGGTTAGCCAGTGCAGCAAAGCGTTTTGGTGATTTAACACTGCATGCAACTTACTCCACATCACGTGACCGTGTCGATGGCGGTGAAAAAGGTGAACTTCAGAAATTACTGAACCTCCAGGGCGAAGACGACAGCGTCACTCTCGGTATGCGTTATGACCTGGATGCTGCAACGGCATTAAAATTCGAGATGACACACCACGATGAAGAAACCAACCGAGGCCAACCTGGCCGTTCCGCTAATTTGTACCGCTTAGCGTTACAGCTGGTGTTTTAAACAGGCTTGGAGTAGTAACGATGAAATTTATTAACACTTTATGCCTGCTTTGCCTGCTCAGTTTCAGTAGTGCAGCAGAAATCGTGGTGATTGTTGGCGTCAATAATTCCAATACCTATACAGGCTTGGAACAAGATGAAATTAAGCGTATTTTCCTAGGAAAAACATCGCAGTTTCCGGATGGCACAACCGCGGTTGCCTATTCACTACCGAAAGGTAACAAAACACGAGCAGAATTTGCTAAACGCTACTTGGGAAAAACCGAATCTCAACTGAATAGCTATTGGTCACGACGTATTTTTGCTGGTAAACAAAAACCACCAAAAGCAACGGACAACCCACAAGAGATGAAACAAAAAGTAGCAGCAAACGAAAAAGCTATTGGTTACATCGATAGTAAGGATCTCGATTCAACGGTTGTTGTGATTCACCGCTTTAAGTAATGGAATGACACATGCTTCGCTATCTGTTTTCTTTCTTTTTATTGACCAGCTTGCTGACCCATACAGAGAATCAGGCGCAGGCAGCGAATCTTGTATTGAACGGAAGTGCTAACTACACACACCTCACTCGCGACTATTACTCAGCCGCCCTTTATCTGGAACAACACGAGCAATCGATTACGGCGATTAAAAGCAGCCAGTCAGATAAAAGTATGCGGCTGATTGTCATTAACCGCTGGACCCCAAGAAAATGGAAATCTCACTGGCAGGGGAATATTTCCATCAATAATGACACCTTGCCGAGCAATCGCCAGCAAAGTGAAGCGCTAATGGCATTCATCAATCTGCCACAGAATAATCTGGAGCCCGGCGATGATATTCGTATTCAGACGTCTGCAAGCAGCACGCAGGTTTACCTCAATGACGAGTTAGCTATCAGCGCACCGGGGCAAACACTGTTTTTGTATTTACTGAATACCTGGGTCGGTAAATTTCCTCCTTCCAGGGAATTTCGTGACCAGATTCTGGGAATCAAACTTAATCCAGAAACCCGTGAGCAGATTGAAAACCACTCAATTCCTACAGCCCGACTTGGCTTATTGACAAGCTGGAAGGCTGAACAGCAATTACAACGGCGTAACAAGCAACAAGCGAGACTTAAACAAGAACAGATTAAGCAGCAAAGAGAAGCAGAAGAGCGCAGACAAAGGCGTCTTGAAGAACAACGCAAACTTGAAGAACAGCAGGCAAGAATTGCTGAGCAACAGCGTTTAGACAAGCTTGCTGCTGCAGAACATGCCAGGAAAATAAAGCACAAGAAGCAAGCGGAACAAAGGCAATCACAGAGATTGCAGGAGAAAAAAAATAATCAGCAAGCCGAGCTAAAACGCCAACAAGATAACGACGAGCAACGTTTTTATAAGGAACATTATCACTGGCAATTGCAACGCGCATTAAATAATGAAATCCGCTACCCACCGTGGGCCCGGCAATTTAATCAAGAAGGTGATATTCAGATATTATTGACCGTTAATCAGGCTGGAGAAGTGGTTGAACAGCAGCTGATTACAACGGAGCAACCTGAGTTATTATTTGAGGAATTTCAGCGGGCATTGGGAGTTATTACAAGCCAGGTTAAGCCCCATGAAGACCTGAAGGGTAGCCCTTGGAAACTCAAGTTGAGTCACTTGTTTTCTTTGACGAGTGAAAATTCGGTACCAGCCCCTGAACCAGAGCAACCCGAAAGCCTCAAAAACAAAGCTGAAAAAATTGAGTCAACCGCTCAACAGATCAGCTATCAACAACGAGTCAAAGAGCAAATAACTCAATCTTTGGTGTACCCTAAAGCAGCACAAATACTGAAAAAAGAAGGTGAGATTATTGTTGAAATTGAACTGGGTGCTGATGGTAGTATTCTTGCCATTACTGATACACAATTGACACGCCATCGGGAGTTAAATCGGGCATTCAAAAAAGCCATTCAGGACTCCGAACCGTTTGATCCGGTTCCGGGAGAAAAACCGATCCGAATTATTATGAGCTATCAATTCCGTTTGAAGTGAGTGTTACAGGCCAGAGCAGCCTGTAACGACAACATAGAGCATCAGTCTTTAGTCGCTGACTCATAGCCTTTTTTTAGTTTTTCAGCACAACGCTCACGTGCCATTTCTTCGGTCATGGTACGCTGATATTCTTTCATGCAAGTTTCATAAACCGGGCTGGCATGTTCTTTAGTCACTGACACGACTTTGTCCTGATGGGCACATGCAGCTAAAGATACTGCGGCAGCAATAACGAATAATTTTTTCATGATCTTATCTCCTGAAGACACTTTCTGTGAAAGTACACCAGTATATTGACCTGGCGGAAATAAGATATTCAATATCCGCAAAGTTAACCGGATTTTACAACTTTTGTGTTTACCATGGCAGAGGCTGCCTCAATTCACTCCTACCACGGCAGTGGCTCCGCCACTGAGTCCCAGTGGTTATTCTGATCCAGTTCAGCCAAGGCATCGCCTAATGCTTCACATTGTTGCGCCACTTGATCCCAGCGGCTACGGCGCTGCGGATATTCAAAATCATAAAAGTCCTGTAAATCAGGTACGTGCCCACCGGGTAAGGTAGCGGCAAATTCCCAACTTGGGGCAATGATAATGGTGCGCTTGTAATGTTCACGCGACGCAGTACGCCAGCGCAGTTTTTTATCAAACCAGCCCCCTTTAGGCGCTTGCGCAAAATAATGCGGATACAACACAAAACCATCATCGGGGAAGATTGGCAGGTCGAACTGGTAATCACTCACTCCACCATCACGATAGGTACCTTTAGGTGCTCCTGGAATATGACGAACCCCAGAAATCGCCAGTGGAATAGCCCCCGTTGCCAGCAATGCTTGCTTCAGATTCTGTTCGGTTAACGTGACCTGAGCAGCAGGCAAATGTGGAAAGTGTGTAATCGGCGGTTTATTTGGGTGATGCATCAGCGTGCGTTCAATAAAAGGGCGCATCGCTGGCCGAGCAATCAGGTTAGCGACTAAGGCAGCCCCCATTCCCAATGCCTGAATTGGCTTTTGCTCACTGGCTCCCAGGCCACGACAGCGGGTAATGATAGTGTGATAACGCACTACCGGATTGTGAATAATCTCTGCGGCACCCTGCTCGCCCAACAATTGCTCCATTATATAAACACACCCGTCTGCGACTTCTTGTGCGCTGGGTTTGTCAGAATAATTCTGCGCCATATACGCTTCTTGCAAACGGGCGTGGGCTGCCAAAGGATTTTGTTGCGCATAACACGCCATGCGCCAGGCACCGGCGGAGGTGCCTAACACATGCAAAGGCTGTTGACGGTCAGCAAACCATTCGCTCAACAAATACCGATCAATCGCCGCCAGTGATAACCATTTGGGGCCACCGGATGCACCCAACATCATGGTGATATCACTGGCACACAGACCCTTCTCACGAATGTGTTGCAGGGCTTCGCTGCCAGCAAAAATTTTCAGTGGAAAAGAGCGAACGGAAGGAGTAGCCAAAATCATATCCTCGTATCAGATAAGCGCAGTGTAAAAAATTAACGCCAAAAAGACAGAGGGAAATGTGTCGTTACTCAGGACAATCGACTATTTGAATCAAGGTTGATTCCAGCGTCTTTATATCCCAGATCTGTTGTGCACCGTACCAGAGAGCAGCCAATGCGGATATTTGCTGTTTCGCCAATTGCCAGTGACGCAGATTCCACGTTTCATTTGAATAATACTGTTGCAACATTTTATGTTGCTGCTGTTCATTTAACTGACCATCAATACTGACGGTAGCCAAATCCCATAACGGGTGACCAAGCCCAGCATATTCCCAGTCAATTAATCGCAATCCTTGCGATGCCATAATCCAGTTGTTTAACGTGGCATCCATATGACACAAACACTGTGTTTGGTCCGGCGCTTCTGCCAGTATCAAAAGCAGCTTATTTAAGACTCCATCCAATGCATCCGATACATCTCTTAATTGACGAATAATTTCAATATATTGCTGCGCTTTATCGACCAAGGAAATAGTCGGCAGTGGATGAGCAGGTTGGATTTGATGCAATGTTTTTAGCACAGTCACAATTTGATTGAGATGTGTGTCATTGGGGTGTATATCATTGATGATGAGTTCATTCTTGAGAACTTCAGTCGATAACGACTTACCCTGAATATATTCACGAATCCAGTATCGCGGAGTATTTGTATGCCGGTAAATCACCGGATTCACTAATCCAGCTTCAGCAGCCATCTGATGAATGCGATATTCAGCATTGCGATCAATATCCAACTCGGCACTGTTTTTTGCATCAAACCGAATCACATAACGTTCAGCATCAAGATGAAGAAGGTAATTCTGATTGGTCATACCACCAGATATTTTCTCCAACTGACTATCGTTTGGTCGGCAGGAGGTAATTTGCCACAGCGGCCAGTCGTCTAAAATTTTAAGTGGATCAATTGAGTTGCTGCTCATAGTCTTTTTTCCACTTAAACCAGCCGACAACAGCAAGTCCTAAATAAATCGCCATTTGCAGAGCAATCAGATACAGCTCTGCCTGCCAATACAGGAAGATTGCGCAACTATTAAATAGCTGCCAATACAGCCAGTTCTCTAATACTTTTCGGGTCACCATCCAGGTGGTAATCACAGCTCCCCAGGTGGTAAAGGAATCGAGAAACGGAACCGCGGCCTCCGTATTGGCTGCGAGCAATGATCCTGAGATCAGTGTCAGGCCAACAATGGTAACCGCGGCAATCAGATGCTGTGGTAAGCGCCATCGCTGGATGGGTAAATCCTGCGTGGCTTCAGAATTACCATGCCGCCAGGCCCACCAGCCATAAATAGCAATTAATAAATAATAAACATTCAGTGCTGACTCCATCACCAGGCTGGCATCCCAGAATAACCAGGCCAAAATGCCGGTATTGATAAACCCCGCATACCAACACAGTGGGTTTTGTCTGATAGCCAATAACAGGTAAGCAATGCCAAAAGCAAACGCAATGACTTCCCATACACTGGTTGCCTGCGCGGCACTGATAATTGCGCTGAGTGTTTCGTTCATAATAATGTCCGTTTAGCCGTGTGACCTAACTCTGTCTTAGCCGTGCGGCTTCAGGGCTGGATCTAAATTGGTGCCGATAAATTTACAGACAAAAATCGCTTTTCCGAACTGTTCAAAAGAGCGTTTTATTTCGACATTAAGTGTGTTCATCACCAGATCATAATCCCCAAACACTTGAGTACTCATGGTGTTACACACAACCGACAGGTCTTCGATTGACTGCAAACGCTCAATAAAATCTTTAATGGCGGGAATATAGTCGTCGGCTAATGGGTATTTGCTGATTTCGACAGAGAGCTGCATGGTTTTTCCCTCATAATAAAAGGAAGTAAAGCCTGAGGTATTGTTACCGCAACCGTCTGCCGCAGGGATGCGGCAGCCGAGCCTACAGGGATGTATTTACGGCGTGTTGCGGAGTAATACATCAGGCTTTATTTCTGGTTCAAAACGAGTATTTACCTTCGATACCAACTAAACGAGGCTCTCCCAGTTGAACATACCGATCATCTGCATATCCATTTCGAGGATCGTTACCAAAGCCACCAAAACCGCGCACTTCTTGATCCTGATCTGTCAGGTTACGACCATATAAAGAAGCTTCAAATGGGCCTTGTGCAAACACCAGTCTTGCATGCCATAACACATAGGATGTTGATTTTTCATCATGGCTATCCGAGAAATAAAACTCGTCTTTTGCCTCATTTTCAACAACCACTGAGAACTGATCTGTTAATCGATAATTAACAGCTGCAGCCAGAGAGTATTCCGGTGCGTGAGCCTGAGCGCGACCATCTTTGTTGAATTCACCATCATCGGTTTCAAAACTATAATCGACAAACTCGGTTTCCAGGTAACCGGCACTTAATTGAGCCGCCAGTTTATCAGTTGCCTGCCAGTTAGCTTCTAGCTCCAGACCGTAATTTTTACCTTCAGCCGCATTGGCAAGGTAATCCTGGAAAGTGATTGAATTATCATCGTTTTGAACGGCATAAGAGCTTTTAACCTGTTGATCCTTACGCTGAATATAAAAAGTTGCAACCCGGGTTTGTAGCTTGTCGTCTAACAATGATGATTTAAGACCCAACTCCACTGTATTGTTGTATTCAGTATCAAATGTTCGGTTAGATTCTGAAATATCCGGGTCAGTGTTAACACCACCAGCTTTATAGCCTCTTGCTAAAGAGCCATATACCAGGTTGGCCGAATCAAGCAAATATTCCAGCGTAGCCTTACCGCCCCACAATGTTTCCGTTTCATCCGATTCAATTGCATTGGTATCATCAAAGTCGTTGTTCCACTGCTCTGCTCGTAAGCCATAAATCAGGTTTAAACGATCATTTAATTGAGTATTTAACTCGCCGTAAAGCGATAATGAACTGACCACCAGATCACTGCGGTATTGGCCATCAGCAAAGGTGTAATTGCGTTTCAGTGATTCGTCCCGGTTAAAGTAATAAATACCGGCAACCCAGTCGGTGGTGTCAGCAAAAATACGTCCGTTTTCGCCCGACAACAGACGCAGGTCCAGACTATCACGCTGGTAGTCACGCAGATATTGGTCAAATGAGCTATAACCATCGAAGTCAGCTAAACATGGACCTTGAGTTGTGTCACAAGGGTCTGCCTGGTATTCCGGCTCATCTGGCAAAAAGGTGTACTGCCCAAAAGCCCAGTCTTCATCGTAGCTGTATTCAACATCCGCTTTAGTCGTGGCAATGGATGTTTCAAATGAAACAGCATCAGACAATTTAGAATTTAATTCCAATGCAAACGAGTGGCTTTCCTGAGCATCAATACCTGGGTTATCCGAATAAGTAATTCGGTTGTTATCCAGAGAAAAGGCATCATAGCCGTTATCAATATCGGTATAAAAATAGGTGAAGTTAAGGTCAGTTTTATCCGACAACTGTGCCGCTAATTTTCCGCGCAACACCACCTCGTCAATATTGTTGGTGTTATCTTTATCCAGAAAATCATTTTCCATATAACCGTCAGTTTTGAAGCTGGAAACTGCCAGACGTCCCTGCACGTTATCGGTTAGCCCACCGGAGATAGCGCCACTTTGTCCGTGTGTACCATAGTTACCGGCTTTGGCGGCAACAAACCCTTCTGTTTCTTTGGTGGGCGCTTTGGATTGAATATTAATCATGCCCGCCAGAGCGTTAGCACCAAAGCGGGTGCCTTGTGGGCCGCGTAAAATTTCCACCTGCTCAATATCCAGCAAGGTTGCTGCGCCACCCAGACCGGTCATATCGATGCCATCAATCATTAAACCCACCGACGGGTTTACCGGATCAATAAACTGGCTACGCTCACCAATACCACGGATCTGAAAATAACGGCCACGGGAACTGCCCGATGAAAAATTCACATTGGGCGCAAAGCTTAAAATCTGCTCCAGATGCTCAGCACTGCGCTGTTCAATTTGTGTATCAGTGACGACCGTAACGGCTTCGGGAATACTTTGCACATCAGTCTGACGAAAATCTGCGCTCACGGTTACCGTATCAAGATCAACCGTTTCAGCTTGAGCTGATAGTGACATTGCCAGCGCCAAAGGTGATAAAAGAAAAGCAGGCTTTAAAAAATAATTCATCAGGTCTTCCTGTTGATTAAAACGAAAGACCCGGTCATAGAGCGTAAAGAAAACGTGGCCGTTAAGCTCCCCATTCCTACGCCGGTATTAACCGGATCAGGTTCAAGGGGTTCGCGATTTACCGTGGGTAAATATTCACGTCTCAGGCCATTACAGTTCAGGTCATCAGACCCTGGCCACCCCCTGGGAACAATTCATATCATACTGTTATTGTCGGCAAGGCAGAAAGCGTAATATTACTTACCGGCGGTTGATCGGTGCATGAGAGCAGCCAATCGTCAGATTCGGGCAGAAGATTGATTGGGTGCTTTAATATGCCAGCGCACTTTGCCCAGAATACAGTTTTGAGAGAGCCAGCCCATCGCCGCACTGTTAGTGCTCATTGGGTTATCACCCTGCAACCAAAACTCGTAATCGGTACTGATCGCTGCGATACGCTTAATGATGACACCGAGCACTGGGTGTTTCACCACCACAACATCGCCGATCTGATAACGACGCATAAAATTGCGGCGACAAATAACAAAGTCGCCATCAAGATAAGAAGGGGACATGCTTTGCCCCCTGACTTTATGAACCCTCAGCATCAGGCGAATTAGCCCAGCTTCGGATAAACCACCTGTTCTTCTGGTGGATACGGGCAAGTTGCAGTAAAGGTATCCACACCTTTGGTTGCCCAGAAGCTGGCAGCAAACTCGTTCACCAGAGTCAGTAGCTTTTCAGCTGGCTCACGAGTGATGTGCTGTTTACACGCCGAACCGGCCAGCATGATGCTGTGCACCAGTTCATTGGTGTTCGGGTATTTTTCAAATTGAGGCTGCTTAAAGTAGTCACCCCAAATGGTGCGTACTTCGTCTTTTACTTTGGCTGCGTGAATTTCTTTTTCACGTACCAGACGAGACAGCTGTGCCTGATCGGCAACCGTCAGTTCGTCTTTGGCGGCGATTTCCTGAATCAGATCAACAAAACGAATAACACTCAATGCTGCGACCTGAGCGATCTGAGGATCGTAAATTTTGCATGGAATATCACAGTGTGCATCGGCACGCTCAAAGCCCATCAGGGTATCCAGCATAGAAAAAACGGTATGCAACATTATTCCTGATCTCCATGTTGTTCTTGTTTGGCGGTTTTGTTTTTCTTCACAGCAAAAAAAACAGTGGCAACACCAGCAAAAGCAATAGCGCCGTAAAACAGGGCATGCATTAACGGGCTTTCCCAGCTGCTGTGGTCATGGCCGACATGAGCCGATGCAACAGAAGTGGTCAGTAACAGCACGGTAGCTGAAAGCATTTGCTTAGCAAATTGAAGCATAGGGATCCCTCTGGTTTGAATATCTGATTGAATATCGTAGCGCTACTAGACTATTGCAAACGATTATCAATTACAACCAAGAAAAAGGTCTACCGGGGAGAGATCGCTCCTTGCTGGATTTGCCAATCTCCAGGCATGACCCTTCCTGACAGATTCACTCGGGTTATCCCTTGAAAATGTCACAAAAAACGCCATCTTTGTGCATATAACAACCGTATAAATTTCAACCTTGATGAGGGACTTCGCAGATGATGCGTATCTTATTATTTCTGGGTACCAACCTGGCCATTATGCTGGTGCTGGGTGTCGTACTGAGTGTTCTTGGTGTAGGTAACTACATGCAGGCCGGTGGCGGTATTAACCTGACATCGCTGCTGATCTTCTGTGGTGTGTTCGGCATGGGCGGCTCACTGATCTCCTTGATGCTGTCAAAATGGATGGCGAAAAAGTCCATGGGTGTGCAAATCATCGATCAACCACAAAATGCAGGCGAACAGTGGATTGTGTCCACGGTGAAAGAACTGGCCGATAAAGCGGGTATTGGCATGCCGGAAGTCGGTATTTTCCACTCCGATGCCCCCAACGCATTTGCCACCGGAGCGAGCAAAAATAACGCACTGGTTGCTGTTTCCACCGGCTTATTACAACGCATGGATAAAGAACAAGTAAAAGCCGTGCTAGGCCACGAGATTGGTCATATTGCCAATGGCGATATGGTCACACTGGCTCTGATGCAGGGTGTACTGAATACTTTTGTGATGTTCTTTGCCCGTATTATTGTATCGGTGATTGATTCCTTTACCCGCGATGAAAATGGCGAAGGTGGCCTGGGCTTCCTGGCACGTATGGGCATCACGATTGTCATGGATATGTTACTGGGTATTCTGGCATCCATGATGGTGGCGTGGTTCAGCCGTCGTCGTGAATATCGTGCTGACCAAGCCGGTGCTGAGCTGGTAAGCCCGGCAGCGATGGCTGGTGCCCTGGCTGCGTTGAAACAAACCTACGACCAGCCAAGCGACTTACAAGGTGAACTGGTCGCCTTTGGTATTCGTGGTGAAGGGGGAGGCCTGTCTGCTCTGATGGCCAGCCATCCACCACTGGATGACCGTATCAATGCGCTGAAACAGCGTTACGGTAACTGATCTTCAGGTTCTGAGAAGCCCTTGCCAGCATCACTGGCAGGGGCTTTTTTGTGCCTGTCATTTATAGCAGACTGCCGCATTTCCTTGACTCGTAAGTGTTTCATATATAGAACGTTTCTTTTATCGAACACCTATTTTATCAAACACCCAGAGTGATG
Source organism: Bacterioplanoides sp. SCSIO 12839 (assembly GCF_024397975.1). Lineage (NCBI taxonomy): Bacteria > Pseudomonadati > Pseudomonadota > Gammaproteobacteria > Oceanospirillales > Oceanospirillaceae > Bacterioplanoides > Bacterioplanoides sp. SCSIO 12839. The sequence goes on along the minus strand of NZ_CP073745.1, from coordinate 65,315 downwards.
GTATGTCTGAATCGCCGCTGCAAACACTTGGTCAACATCTGCAACAATTACGCCTAGCTCGTGGTATTTCGTTATCACAGCTGGCGGCTGAAGCCGGTATCGCCAAATCCAATTTATCCAAAATCGAACAGGGCAAAAGCAACCCTACACTGGATACTTTGTGGCGTATTGCAGTCCAGTTGAACACGCCATTTGGCAATCTGGTCGCACCAATCGATATGCTGGTAGGTGACGACGATTTTCAGATACGCCTGCTTGATCAGAGCGATGAATCCCCCAAAGTAGATGCTTATTGGATGAACTGTGCCGCCAACAGCCGGCATAACTCTGAGGCTCATCTACCGGGTACTTCTGAGACCATCACGATGATTCGCGGCCAGCTGGAAATTGGTACCGCCAATAGCAGCGTGTTACTGGCAGCCGGACAGAGTTATACCTTCAGCGCTTATCAACCCCATTTTTATCGCAGCCATGAACAGGGGGCGACCTGCCTGATGACGGTAGTGTATAACGACCCGGAGAAAACAGTATGATCGCTCAGAAGCAAATCACTTCGGGGAGTCCATTCTGGGTAGGGGTCCGTGATGCGACACCGCTGCTGGGCGGTTATATCCCAGTGGCTATCTCATTTGGTTTGATTGCAACTCAGGCTGGCTTTTCACAATGGGAAACCATTTTTATCTCCACGCTGATCTACGCTGGTGCCTCCCAGTTTCTTTTTGTTGCGATGTTCGCTTCAGGCGCTCCTTTGTGGTTGATTATCAGTATGACCTTGCTGATTAATGCCCGGCATATTGTGTACGGACCAAATCTGGCACCCCTATTACCCGCAAGTAAGAAGTCCCTCTTTTTGATGCATGGCCTAACCGATCAGATTTTTGCCCTGGCCTTGGCGCGTTTGCCGGCAATACCGTCAGAGCAACGCGAAAGTTGGTTTAGTGGCGCGATGTTACTGGCCTGGTTCAGCTGGGTTGGTGGTACTGCTACCGGAGCCCAAATGGGAGACACCCTGATATCTCAGTGGCCATTTCTTGCGGAAGTAATGCCATTCGCATTGCCAGCTTTATTTCTGGTGTTATTAGCACCGAAGTTTTCATCAACTCAATGGAGCATAACTCTGGTGGCCACGTTAATCGGTGCGCTGGCTTTAAAAGTGATTGGCTGGAGTAACGCCGCTATTCCGATTGCCGCGGCATTGGGGACCTTGCTGTATTACATGATTGATTCATTGAAAGAAAAGCGAAGCTGATATGCACATAACTCTTCTTCAAACCACCGTCATTCAAAATGCGTTATGGCCTGCCTTGTTGCTGATCGCTGCAGGCACCTTTGTCATGCGCGCAGTACCTTTTATCTGGACGCATAAACATTTGGCAAAACATAACGGTACTCGCGCTTTGCCAACCTGGTTGGGGATTCTTGGTTCCTGTACCACGGCAGCATTATTGGGTGTTTCAATGGTGCCAGGGCAACCAAACCTAACAGCCTGGTTGGCAACCGGCATAGGAATTCTGACAACGTTACTGGTATGGCATAAAACCCGATCGATGGGGTTACCAATTCTTGCAGGCGTAATGGCTTTTGGAATGGCATTGATGATACCGGCTTAAATATCTAAGCCGGACAGATGCGTTTTTGCCCTTGCTGCACAAAAGAAACAAAGTCATCAAGCGGCATTGGCTTGGCAAAATAATATCCCTGAATAACCTGGCAGCCATAGCTATTGAGAAAGTTCACTTGCTCTTTTTTCTCAACACCTTCAGCACACAGCGACATACCCAGTCGCTTCGCCATTTCAATGATGGTTAACACCAAGGCATCGTCACGGTGTGACTCACCGATGTTATCAACAAACTGTTTATCAATTTTAATAATATCAATCGGAATTTTGGTGAGATAACTAAGGGAAGAATAACCGGTACCAAAATCATCCAGCGCAACTTTGCAGCCAAGCGCACTGATTTCACTAAAGAATTTATTCGCCACATCCAGATTATCAAGGTACGAATATTCCGTTACTTCAAACTCCACCATACCACGGGGAATGTCGTATTTCAGGAATGCACCTTTAATCACCCCAACCAGGTGATATTTTTTTAAATCAGTGGCCGATAAATTAATCGAAACCGGTAGCTGTATGCCAGCCGGTACAAAAACATCACGGACATCCAGACAAACCTGTTGAATCACCCACTTGGTAATTTCAGTGATCTTGCCGGACTGTTCCGCAATCGGAATAAACTCTGCTGGTGACACAAACCCAAGTGATTCACTGTGCCAGCGAATGAGCGCTTCTGCCCCGACCGGCTGACCGTCCGCTGTTACTTTGGCCTGATAGTTCAGACAGAATTCATCATTCTGTAACGCCGGAACAATGGCATTCGCAATATCCACACGACGCTGGTGTTCCGCCATCATATCGGCATCAAAAATACTGAATCGTGACTTGCCCCGGTGCTTAGCATCGTACATAGCAATGTCGGCATCACGAATTAATTCGCGAATATCCTGATACTGTTCACATCGGCGGGCAATACCAATGCTGGCGGTGATCCTCACTTCCCAGGAACTGACATTAAATTTCTGCGCCAGGCCACTGACAATTCCCGCTGCCAGTGAGTCCAACATTGGTGTACCGTCCACACTCTCAGTGAGAATCAAAAACTCATCACCGCCATGGCGGCACACCAAAGCGTGTTCGGGGGTATAAGTGAGCAAACGTCCGGCAACCCCGGCTAACAATAAGTCTCCGACTTCATGCCCCAATGAATCATTTACTCCTTTAAAACCATCGAGGCCAACAAACATCAGGTCATACGTTTTTCCGGTGGTGGTTGCCTGCTGTAACAATTCCTGAAGACGATTGATAAAGTGCTTACGATTCATCAAACCCGTCAGGCTATCGTAATTAGCCAGATATTCCGTTTCTTTTTTGCCCCGCTCCAGCAAAGCAACATACTCCTGATTCATCTCAGATTCTTTGCGAATCTCTTCCATCATATTATTGATATCGGTTGTCAGGGACGACACTTCATAATGCCCACTAACAGGAATTGTCAGGTTATAGTTTTTACTTTTTTGCACCTGGCGTGCGAACTCCGACAAGCGGGTTAACGGCGATAACCAGCGATTTCCAAACGCAGAAAATGCCAGCATTAATAACAGCATCACCCCCAGCACGGTCGGCAATGTATGCATCATGAGACTATGCGCACTCTCGTCCAATGGCCCCTGAAAATCATTCACAATCACCAGATAGCCAAGTTCAGCCGACGGATCGCCCACCCGTTTGACAACTCGTATCGCACCTTGCTGTCGGTGCAAACCTAACGTTTGCGGACTGTTATTTTTAATCTGGAGACGTTTTTTTTCAGGTAACGCACGCTCGGAAGCACCCAGATAAAAATCCACCAGCTGCCAGTTGGCATCAAACACAGCCGCGCATTTTACGTGCTCGTAGGGATCTAACCGGAGTAATAAGGTTTTCAGCTGAAAGAACTGATCCGGCTGACCAAGAATAGCGACCAGATCAGAAGCCATATTGTCACTCAGCGCATCCAGATCGCCTTCAACATAGCTGGCGTAAAGCTCGCGGTGTTCTTTCAGAGCAAGCGTCAGTACCGACCAGACAAGCACCCCCATAAAGAACAGACTGAGCAGTACAATCGCGGTTCTGATGCTTTTAATCAGCATAATTCTCCCGGAGGAAGTGATCCGATGATGAGGTACAGGACAGACGGTCAAAATTCATTATTATCAGGCTAGTCTATAAAGCGGTGTCAGAGGGTTAAAAATACAATAATTACGATACTGACCTATAATTTGTGTTACATAAAGTAATCACCACAAAAAATATGAATAAGGATATCTTGATGGCAGGGGCTTCAAGGGCAATTCACAACCAAGCATCACGCCTCCTCTTGTTGACATCTTTGATGGTAACACCCGTATTCGCCACGGCCGTAGAAATCAGCGACCAGCTGGATGTTTCAGGGTTTGCCCGTATTATTGGTGGTTATCTCGACAGCGATGCCGACAGCCTGAATGGTTATGAAGATGAGCTGACGTTCCGCGAACAGTCTCTGGTTGCCATTCAACCCAGCTATACTTTTTCCGATCAGCTTTCAGTTACTGGCCAGTTTTTAGCGCACAGCAATCCGGAGCGAGAGTCTGGTACGGAATGGTTATATGTGTCGTACCAACCCAACAGCCATTGGCAGTTTCGTGCCGGTAAGATGCGCATTCCACGCTACGCGTACAGCGACAGTATTGATGTTGGTTATTCCTACCACTGGATCACACCGCCATTACAGGTTTATAACAATTATTTAGTACCAACTTTTAACGGGGTCAGTGCCAACTACAATTATGCGGGTGAAGATTTCGCCTTATACCTCGAAGGTTTCTACGGCTATTTTAACGGTGAAATTTTTCAGGCCGGCAACCGGGTTGATGTTAAAGCCGATGTAGAAGACCTGCGCGGTATAGCCGCAACCCTATCAAGCCATAATATTTCTCTGCGTTTATCCTATAACACCGGTACTAATAAAACCGATGTTCCACAGCTTGTTCCATTACAGAATGCCCTTGAACTAACAGGCTTCAACAACAGCGCACATTCTCTGGACGGTGATGGCCGTGCCCATTTTTACGAAATAGCGCTCAGTTACGACAACTTTGATCATTTCATCAAAGCAGAATGGACACGCGCTGAAACCGAACTGGATCTTGCCCCCTCAGTTGAAGGATATTATCTGACGGCCGGGCATCTGATGAATGACTGGACGCTACATTTCACCTATGCCGCCAGCGCCTATGCGAATGTCAAAGCGCAGCAAGAGCTGCAGCCCTTCCGGAACCAGCCAGGCCACCCATTAGCTGAACTCAGCAATGGTTACTACCAGATTTTTGATTCGGTGCCTAACGGTAGCCTGGACAGTTATACACTCGGTGCCCGCTGGGATTTCCGGTTAAACATGGCCCTCAAAGCGGAAGCCAGCTATTTACATGAAACTCAACCACGCAGCGGATTTTTTGGCACTCGTTTCACAACCGGAGTGCCAGAAGATTTAGATAAAAAGCTGAATGCCACTTTGCTGCAGGTTGGTTGGGAATGGGTATTCTGATGCGCTGGCTGCGAATCGTCGTTTCGGTTTTTGCCCTGCTGTTATTGCCGCTGGAATTAATCGCAGCGGAACTGGTGGTGATTACCCAACGCCAAGCGAGTGACTCCACTCTGGATGATCATAAGCCCGCATTGGCACTGAATCGTGAGCAGGTGCGTAATTTATATATGGGGGCTTCACTGAGTTATAAACTCAAACCCATTGCACTGAAACCCGGAAACCGGACACGCTCATTATTTAACGCCAAAGTAATCGGCTTATCGGAATCGCGTATTCAGTCTTATTGGGCACAGATGAAATTTACCGGGCGGATGAAAGCGCCCAAAACATTGGCCAGCGAAAACGCTGTACTGGAATATTTACTGCAAAATCCGGGCAGCGTGGGTTATGTTGCGGCTGACACCGAGTTACCCACATCGATACAGGTGATTTTCCGCACCGGGGATCAATAGTCATAACATGTTGGCAGATACCAGTATGATATGACTATTTTCCAGAAACTGTTATTAGTTTTTCTTCGGACGTTCCCAGCCGGAAATATTACGTTGCTTTCCACGAGCAACCGCTAACTCACCGTCAGCAACTTCTTTAGTAATCACAGAACCGGCGGCAACCGTTGCAGCAGCGCCAACTTTAACCGGTGCCACCAACGACGAATTCGAGCCAATAAACGCATCATCGCCAATTTCGGTTTTAAACTTGTTCACACCATCGTAATTACAAGTGATGGTGCCTGCACCAATATTGGCGTTTGTACCAATTTCGGCATCACCAATATACGTCAGATGATTCACCTTAGAGCCTTTGCCAATCACAGACTTTTTCACTTCGCAGAAGTTACCGACCTTCGCACCATCCGCCAGGTCAGCACCAGGACGCAAGCGCGCAAATGGGCCAACGCTACAATCCGCAGCCACGGTTGCCTGATCAATCAGAGAATGAGATTCAACCTGAGTGCCCGCACCCAACACCGCATTTTTAATCACGCAGTAAGGGCCAATGTGTACACCATTGGCCAGTGTCACATCACCTTCAAACACACAACCAACATCAATGCGAACATCTGAGCCGACGGTGACAGAACCACGGATATCAATGCGCGCCGGATCAGCCAGGGATACTCCCTGACGCATCAGCTCATCCGCTTGTTGACGCTGGAAAACACGCTCCAGTTCAGCCAGCTGCAGGCGGTCATTCACACCCTGCACTTCGTATTCATCGCGTGGGTGAATGGCACGTACGGCGACACCGTGATCCACCGCCATGGCAATAATATCGGTCAGGTAATATTCACCCTGCGCGTTATTAGAAGATAATTTCGGCAGCCATTCATTTAATAATCGTGCTGACACCGCCAGAATGCCGGTGTTCACTTCACGAATCTGATGTTGCTCTGGGGTGGCATCTTTATGTTCAACAATCGCCTGAATGTTATCGGCGGCATCGCGTACGATACGGCCGTAACCGGTTGGATCGGCCAGTTCCACTGTTAACAACGCCAGGTTCTGACCCTGATGCGTTTCATCCAGCAGCTTTTGTAGCGTATCCGTTTGGATCAGTGGTACATCACCGTATAACACCAGAACGGTTGCCTCCGGATCAACCTCCGGCATGGCCTGAGCAACGGCATGACCGGTTCCCTTTTGTTCGGTCTGCATTGCCCAGCTAACATCAAATCCGCTGATTTGCTCACGCACTTTCTCTGCGCCATGACCAATCACTACATGCTGTTTGGCATCACCTAATTGCGCCGCGCTACTTAATACATGCGCCAGCATAGGCTGCCCGGCTAACGGGTGCAGCACTTTAGGCAAGTCCGATTTCATACGCGAGCCTTTGCCCGCAGCCAGGGTAACAACAGCCAATGTCATGGTAATTCCTGAAATAAAAAAACGAGAAAATAAAAAAGTGGCGGACATTTTAGCCCGCCACTGTTTTCTGTCTACATCGCACTTCGCAGAACGACTGGATTAAACGATCAAAGTATTAGAAGGCCGCGTTCCACTGCTCATCAATGTCTTCCAGCAGATCCAGATAATCATGTTCCATGATGCCAAGGTGCTCAAAACATTTGTCCTTAATATGCACCCAGTCCGTGGTGTCATGACGTCGCTTAAGATTATTAACAATATTGTCAGCGACTTTCAGTGTTGAGTAGACCATCTTGGCATAGGAGTCCTGTTTCTGGTCGAGGAAATCGCGTGAGTGGTGTTGTAATACCACCTGACAGATATCCCGCGGGATGGCCCAGGCCGAGGTAATAAAATATCCAACAATGGCATGGTTACTGGCATAACGCTGGTCTTCTAACTCCACCAGCCGAATATCTTCACGCTGGTTCGCTTCGATCAGAGTATTGCGATAATCCGGATATTTCATACTCATAGCGGCAATACCACAATCGTGGAACAGCCCAGTGGTATAGAGGTTTTCCGGCGGAATTTTATGCTCGATGTTCTTGCCTATGTACACCATGGTATCGGCGACCAGGCTGGCATTATCCCATAGTCGCTCAAAGCTGATGGCCGCTTCACCTTTGAAGCTTTGTTTAATCAAGATACCCGCCACCAAGGTTGATACGGCATTAAAGCCCAGCAACATCACGGCTTGCTGAATATCGCTGATCGCGCGATTCATGCCAAATGATGGCGAATTGATGGTTTTTAAAATCGCTGACGACAAGCCAATATCATGAGCAATAACATCGGAAAGCTCGCCCATATCCGGCTCATCCTGAGCACAGATTCGTTGTACGTCGGTCAGCAACTGAGGTTTGGAAGGCACATTAAAACCAGTTGATACGGCATCAATGACGTCCTGAGAGATCTGAATCATAAAACGGGTCACAAAAACAAAAAATGACTCCACTAGCCTAGCTCAAATCTGTTTTTGTGCTTTCCGATCAAGGTCTTAAATCTCTGCTTATTGACCCATCTCAGTCTTTATACTGACTCGCAATTTATTTTGCTTTCAACATCACCAAGGCAAAATATTTGTTCTCATCGGTCCAGTAGGTTTCCAGCTCAAAGCCCGCTTGTCGCGCCATCCATTGCAGCGACTCAAGCCGGTATTTGTAGGAGTTTTCGGTGTGCAGCGATTCTCCCTGGCGCAGCACAATGGTGGTTCCGGCAATATGTACCATCTGATCCACTGTACTCACCAGGTGCATCTCAACCCGAGACTGGCTTTTGTTTACCAGCGCCTGATGCTCAAACAGGGTTTCATCAAAGCTGGCACTCAGTACCCGGTTCAAATGACGTAATACGTTTTTGTTGAATTGTGCCGTCACGCCCTGAGCATCGTTATACGCTGCGTGCAGAATCGCCTCGTCTTTATCCAGATCCACACCCAGCAGAAAACGACCGTCATCACCAATCGTTGCGCGTACCCGGCGTAAAAATGACTGCGCTTCTTCCGGTGTAAAGTTCCCCATACTGGAACCCGGAAAAAACGCCAGTTTGTTACTCGCCTGCTCTAACGTCCGTGGCAATTCAACCGGTTGGGAATAATCCACACAACCGGCATAAATACTTAACCAGGGGTAGTCATCCAACAATCTCTGGGAAGACGCCAACAAAAAGTCCCGGCTAATATCCATCGGCACATAACAATCCGGGCGTAATGCTTCCAGCATCAGGCGAATTTTAGTGCTGGCACCGCTGCCATATTCCATCAGCACCGCACCCTGCCCCACACGATCAGCAATCTCTTCGCCGTATTGTTGTAGCAGCCCAATCTCGGTACGGGTGAGATAATATTCTGGCAGCCCGGTAATGGCTTCAAACAGCTGCGAGCCACGCTCATCGTAAAAATATTTGGCCGGCAGTGTTTTTTGTGGCTTTGCCAACCCCGCTAACACCTCGGTTTTAATATCAGCCGCAGGAGGGTGATCATCAAAAAACTGCAGGTTTTGTGAACCAGAAAAGTTCGGTTGTGGCAGTGGACTGTGCGTCATACGATTTCCTGTTTGTTATTTGTATCGCGAACACAACATGCGATCAGCGGGCTAAGCGAATGCCGGTAAATTGCCAGCGCTCATGGGGGTAAAAGAAATTGCGGTAAGTTGGCCTGACATGGCCTGCTGGTGTCACACACGAGCCACCGCGTAACACCATCTGATTACACATAAATTTGCCGTTATATTCACCCACGGCACCAGCCGCCGGAACATAACCGGGATATGGTTGATAAGGGCTGGCCGTCCATTCCCAACAATCACCAAATTGTTGCTGTAAACCATTATTTTGCGTCACCTCTGAACAACCAACCGGCCTTGGACTAAAACGTCCGGCATCGGCAAAGTGCCCTTGAGCCGCATCCGCTTGACGAGCGCTGATTTCCCATTCGGCTTCAGTTGCTAACCGGGCACCGGCCCAACGGGCATAAGCATCAGCTTCAAAGAAAGACACATGGGTGACCGGTGCATCAAGCTCAATAGCGCGTTGACCATTGAGGCTGAACTGCTGCCACTCTTGTTCAGGCTTTTGCTCCTCACTCCACCAATACAGCGGCGCAACAATGCCTTCACGCTGCACCCAGGCCCAGCCATCGGATAACCAAAACTCAGGCTGTTGATAACCACCGGCATTGATGAATTCCAGATATTCACGATTCGTTACCAGACGCTTGGCCAGCGAAAAGTCCTGCAATAACACATCGTGGCGCGGGCCTTCATTATCAAACGCAAAGCCGTTGCTGGCTTTATGGCCGATGCGATAAATACCGCCGTCAAACGACAGCCAGTCGTTAATAGGACTCTCAGTGTTAGCAACGGGAGATGGCAATGCCTGATAGACCGGCTGCATCGGGTTAACCGACCAGCAATACAATAGGTCAGTTAACAGCAGCTCCTGATGCTGCTGCTCATGATTCAGACCCAATTCAATTAACGGCTGTAATGATTCATCCGCCATCAGCAAAGACATCTGTTGATCAACGTGATGGCGATAATTTAAGACGTCATCCAATGACGGGCGAGAAAGCAGGCCTCGTTTTGCTCTGGGGTACGGCTGACCGATACCGTTGTAATAGCTGTTAAACAGGTGTCCGAATTGGGGGTGAAATTCCTGATAGCCCTTGAGGTTTGGCTTCAGCAGAAAGGTTTCAAAAAACCAGCTGGTGTGAGCTAAGTGCCATTTCGCCGGACTGGTAAATTCCGCCGCCTGTAACTCATAGTCTGCGGTTTGCAGAGGGCGACACAGATTCAGTGTTTGTTGACGTACACGATCGTATTGCTCGGATAACGGGACAACAGTAAGCGGACTTGGGTCCATATCGGCTCCGGGTCAGATAAGAGTCATCCTTACCCACTGTGCCGATGCCGAACCTGAATAACAAGACCGAGGAAAAGCTTAGTCTGAATCGGCCAGGCAATGGACAAAACGCTGGGTAAGGTCACGAATAAACTCAGCGTAGCCGTCTTTTGTCACAGAAATATGAACGCCCAATGGATCCAGTTCGCCCAGGCGTATATCCAGCCCACGGGTGACCGACGCCACCAGCGCCGGAGAAAACTGGGGCTCAGTGAACACACAGGTCACATCACCACGAGCCAGCTGACTACGCATTTGGTTCAGACTGCGTAACCCGGGCTTTTGTTCCGGAGATAATGTAAATGAACCCAGCTGATTCAGGTCGAAATATTCGACCCAGTGGTCATAAGCCTGATGAAACACAAAAAATCCACGCTCACTCAGTGGCGCCAGCTGTTGGTGACTGTGCCGGAGTTGCTCACGCACTTCATCCTCAAACGTACTGTTGGCACCCAGCGCCTGAGTCAGGCGTTGTTGTGCACGGATTGCCATCTCGGGGGAAAGCCACCAGTGACCATCGTGATTGTGATCCCCTCCCTCAGAGGCATGGCCTTCTGAAATATCAATCCAGACCTTATCCGGCCAGCGCTGTACAAAGCGCTCCAGATACGGCTCACTTTCAATCCCCGCCCAAAGAATAATATCGGCCGCTTGTAGCCGACGGATATCCGATGGCCGGAAAGCAAAGTCATGGGGCGTGATATTCAGCGGCACCAGAGTCTCCACATCGTCGGCCACAGACGCCGCAATCAGAGCCAAAGGATGCAAACTGGCCAGTACCGTCATGGGTTGGGCCTGAGCTTGGGATTGAAGTTGAGGTGGGGCCTGAAGTTGAGACTTGAGCTGAAGTGAAGGCTCAACCGCCTCTGCTTTTGAAACAGCCAAAAAAACAACAAGCAAAAAAGCAGACAGCCGGGAAGAATTGATCATTTGTTCGGGAGGTTTTGTGTCGTAGAATTGCAACATTATAACCTATTCCGGCGTAAACCATGACCACAAAATCCCCAGCTGAAACCGATCACCCGGCTAACGTTTATGCGCCACACGATCACCACGCCTGTGTTGATAGCGCGGTGCAAACGGCCAAACAGCTGTGTGCCAGTGAAGGGGCGCGACTCACTCCGATTCGCCAGCGGGTGTTGGAGCTGGTGTGGCAAAGCCACAAACCGGTAGGCGCCTACGATTTATTACCGACACTGGCGCAGGAAGGATTCAACTCAGCTCCACCGACGGTATACCGCGCGCTGGATTTTTTACTGGAGCTGGGGCTGGTGCATCGCATTAACTCACTCAATGCCTTTGTTGGCTGTTCTCACCCGGGCGAGTCACACCCAAGCTGCTTTTTTGTCTGTAATCAGTGTGGTGAAGCACAGGAATTACACGCCAGCCAGATTGATCAGGTCAGTGCTCAGGTGGAAGCCATGCTGGGCGTTAAAGTGCAGCAACAAACCACTGAGCTGATGGGCCTCTGCCCTCGCTGCCAGGCTTAGATTCATGCTGTTACACGCATCCGGTCTGACGCTGCAACGCAGCCATAAAACCGTACTCGACAACATCAATATCAAACTTGAGGCCGGACAGATCATCACGCTGATTGGCCCCAATGGCTGTGGCAAATCGACGCTCATCAAAGTGCTGCTGGGATTAGAAACAGCGGATTCAGGCAACATTCAGCGCCGACCTGGTTTGCGCGTTGGCTATATGCCACAAAAACTGAATCTGGATGAGCGGCTGCCGTTGACCGTGGATGGCTTTCTGAAGCTGGCTAAAGGCGCTGACAAACAGCAAATTAATCACTGGTTAAAGCGGCTGAATATCGAAGGCCTGCGGTCACTCTCCGTGCACGGTTTATCCGGTGGCGAATGGCAACGGGTGTTACTGGCCCGGGCGTTATTGTTGCAGCCACAGTTGTTGGTGCTGGATGAGCCAGTGCAAGGGGTCGACGTCCAGGGACAGATGGAACTGTATCAGCTGATTCCACAACTGCGCGATGAACTCGGTTGTGCGGTGCTCATGGTGTCGCACGATTTGCATCTGGTGATGGCCGCTACTGATGAAGTGATTTGCCTCAACGGCCACGTTTGTTGCTCCGGCCACCCGGATCAGGTGAGTGTCGACCCGGCGTATTTAAGCCTGTTTGGCGCCGCAACCGATCAGCAACCCACCATCGCTCATTACACCCACCATCACGACCATCATCATTGTCTGGATGGTCATTCGGAGCCTCTGACCGACACACCGGCGGCGGATAAGGAACACTCGACTCATGGCTGATATTTTGCTCGACCTGTGGTGGCTGACACCGCTGCTTACCGGTGTTTTGTTGGCCGCAATCACCGGTCCACTGGGCAGTTTTGTGGTCTGGCGGCGGATGGCTTTTTTTGGCGATACCCTGGCGCACGGCGCACTGCTGGGGATCACCTTTGGGGTACTCACCGACGTCAACCTGACACTAGCCTTGGCATTAAGCTGTGTGGTGCTGGCCTTATTGTTGTTGCCGCTGCAGAACCGCTCACAACTGTCTTCCGATACCCTGCTGGGCATTGTGTCACACAGCACACTGGCCATTGGTTTAGTGGCACTAAGCCTGGCTGACGGTATCCGGGTCGACCTGATGGGTTACTTATTTGGTGACTTATTAGCGGTAGAGATCAACGATCTGTTGTGGGTAGCGGCCAGCGTTGCCGTCTTATTCGGTTTTATGATCAGCAACTGGCAGGGCCTGCTGGCCAGCACTGTCAGCTCGGAGCTGGCTGAAATTGATGGCTACCCGGTAAAACGACTGAACATCTTGCTGGTGCTGATGCTGGCGTTAGTGGTGGCACTGGCAATGAAAATTGTCGGTATTTTGCTGGTCAGCGCCTTATTAGTCATTCCCGCGGCCACCGCCCGTAGTTACGCCCGCACGCCACAACAAATGGTAGTGATTGCGGCACTCAGCGGCAGCATTTCTGTGTTATTGGGCATGTGGGCATCGTTTCAATGGGATACCCCGGCAGGCCCAAGTGTGGTGGTCGCCGCTGCAGGGTTGTTTGTGTTGAGTTTGCTGAGCCCGAAAAAAGTCAGTGTTTAACGCTTAACCAAGCTTTCCAGTAGCGGAACCATTCGCTTCGCACCGTGCGGCGGAGCGATATAACCACGATACTGCCAATCCGGGCTGACCAGCGCGATATTGGCGGTATGATCCATCAGGTACGCCATGCCATTCTCACGCTCAACCTTGGCGTAAAACGCATGCAATTGTGGCGTGATGGCTTTGAGTGATGCTTCATTACCGGTGAAGGCTAAAAAGGCCGGATTAAAATATTCCATATAAGGTTTCATCGATTCAGGTGTGTCCCGTGCCGGGTCAACCGATACCAGAATCACTTGCAGTTTTTCCTGCACCTCAGGTGGCAGCCTTTTCCAGCTACGGCTCAGATCCGCTAAGGTCGTTGGGCAAATATCCGGGCAAAAGGTGTAACCAAAAAAGATCAGCTTCCAGCGATCGCGCAGTTCATTATGCGTGATGGTGTCGCCATGTTGAGTCAGAAACTTAAACTCACCAATCGGCAATGCCTGAGGAAATAACATCACACCCTCTTGCTGCCAGATCGCCGCATCAGCCATCTGCTGTTTCACGCTCAAACCCACACCCGAGAAAAGTGCGCCAAACAACAGCAGGAACAGTACAATTACGCCATTCATAACATCATCCCAACAAATAAAACCGTGTTAATCATGGTTGCGGAGTATAACAGCGATGGCATCTGCCGCCCCGGCTAATCAAACATCTGTTGCTGCGAACACAGTTTATATTAACCAAAGTCGCATCTGGGCGCTTGCCTGGCCGATTATGCTCAGCAATATCACCGTGCCTTTGTTGGGGCTGGTGGATACCGCCATTCTCGGCCATCTTGACGATGCCGTGCATTTAGGTGCCGTTGCCGTGGGCAGCCAGTTGTTTATTTTGCTGTTCTGGAGCTTCAGTTTTCTGCGCATGGGAACGACGGCATTAACAGCCAGAGCCAGCGGTGCCAAACAATTACAGCCAACCAACGATCAGCGTTTACGCCAGCTCCAGCTTGGCTTGTGGCTGCTATTGCCTTTGATTCCACTGGTGATGGCGCTCGGCTGGTTGCTCTGGCCCTTAGCGCTACCACTGATGACGGATAACCCAGCTATCCAGCACGGTGCACAACAATATTTATCCATTCGTTTATGGGCGACACCCGCGGTATTAGGGCAATACGTATTATTGGGTTGGTTTATTGGCTTAGGGAAAACCCGGATTCCACTGATTTTACTGACGGTCAGCAACGTTATTAATGCAGCCTTTAACTATCTGTTTGTGTTTCATTTTGATATGACCGCTGATGGCGTCGCCTTGGGTACCGTGATTGCCGAATACAGCGCGCTGATTCTGGGACTAAGCTTTGCCGCACAACAGGGGTTGCGCTCATTGGGCATGCGCCCGGATTGGCTGCAGTTAAAACCCATGCTCAGCATCAACCATCATCTGTTTGTACGCACTCTGGTGTTGTTATCCAGTTTTGCGTTTTTTACCGCTCAGGGAGCGCAGCAGGGAGAGCTGATTCTGGCAGCGAATGCCGTATTAATTACCTTACTGCTACTGATTGCCAATGCTCTGGACGGCTTCGCTCATGCTGCCGAGGTGTTGGTTGGCCAGAGCTTAGGGGCTCACCAGCCAACTGAAATACGCCGTGCCATACGCCTGACCGGCATCAACTCACTGCTGATGGCGCTGTTGCTGAGTGTGCTGTTCTGGCTCGCCGGCGAGCAGCTGTTCCGCTTATTAACCGATAACCCAAAACTCATCCCGGTACTGGAACAATATCGCTGGTTCTTATTCTTGTTGCCGTTAGCGGGTATGCCGAGTTATTGGCTGGACGGCATTTTTGTTGGCGCAGGCCAAAGCCAAACAATGCGTAACGCCATGATTGCCGCTGTGGTATTGGTGTTTTATCCACTGTGGTGGCTGTTCAACCACATCCTGACCTTAGCAGATCCGAATCTTGGCTTATGGCTGGCTTTCTACGGGCTGACTCTGGCCCGCGCAGCCTTTATGACAAACAAATTTTTGACGCTTTACAAAAAACCTGAAAATTTTATGTAACTTAGCTAGCGAGAGCGTCAATGTTTACTATACTTCCAACTGTCAGCACAAAATGACGATATAACTTACTGATTTTATTAGATATTTTTAAAAACAGTTTTTTAGATCAAAACCGTCTCAATGACGTCAACTTTGTCGCTTGTCAGGTCAAACTCAGCGTTTATGCTGTGACCGGAGCAACCACAAAGCAAAAACAGGCCGATTTTAAAGAAATTTTCACCCGTTTTTACGGCGGCCTTTTGACTCTCAGGCGGACAGCAAATAAGGCAGGATGATGGAAGCAATTCAACAACTGATCGACAACGCGATTACTGCAGAAGCCAGCCACCAGCATTTACATCAGGCTCTGTCTGGCAAATTAGAACACGTCGACCGTTTGGTACAGTTACCTGAAGACCAGGCAGCAGAAAAACTCCATGAGTTTGTGGTGCGTTACATTCAGAATGTCCCCACTCTGTTAGATAGCCTGCAATCCGCAGCCTTAGAAGTCGGCCTGGTGCAATACGTTCAGCCTGTGATTCGGGTTGCCAGCGAATTTTTCACCACGCCAGCACTGGCCAATCGTGCCGGTCTGGCGGCTCTGATGGGTCAAGCTTATCTGGCAATGCGTTTGTTTGAAGAAGTGAACGAAACCTACGTTTTTAAAGTTGGCCAGCCGTTGATCCCTGTCGATATGATGATGTCGAACCTGATTATCCATACGCTGATTGGTGAGCCATTTGCCAACGATCTGGATACTCTGGTGACAGAAGCGGTTGAGCAATTATTGTCCCCGGCGTATCAGAGTGACGACTTCAAAGCCTTTATGAGCCAAAAAGAAGCCGACAACCTGGTGCATATCTGCCGCCAGATTCCTTGCATGTCTGCCGAGATGGGGCTGGCCAGCCAGTTTGGTTGATACTCCTTAAACAGATACTCCGCCTTATGACGGAGTATCTTTCAGCTCCCGGCCAGCTCCGGAATCGCTCGCCCCATATACTCCTGAAACGCCTGAATCCGGGCACTGTTTTTCATATCCTTGTGGTACACCAGCCAGATAGGATCGGCTTCAAAGTTCAGTCCTAGCTCCACCCGGCGTACACCTTCTGATGTCAGCCGGGGCCGGTGCAGCGATTCAAACGGGCCAATACCCATGCCTTCCAACACGGCATAATACAGGTCATTAAAGCTGTTACTCTGAAACACAATCTGCTCATCATCCAGCCGCTCATAGAGGGTTTTAATCGCAGGAATCTGACGTTTATCACCGGAGGGCAACAACCATAAATGACGGCCGACATCCGCCAGTGATTGCGGTAAGCCATAACGCTCAACATAGCTGTCGGCGGCAAAAAAATTTAACCCGACACGAATCAATGGCCGGGCAATCAGATCGGGTTCGCTTGGTTGTGAACCAATCCGGATGGCCGCATGAATATCACCTCGACTGAGCGATAACACCTCGTCGGTGGCGATGGTTTCAATCCGGATTTGTGGATATTGCTGACGAAAGCCGGCGATTAAGGGGGCTAACGACTGAGAAAAATCCGACACCGTTGAGATACGCAAGGTGCCTGAAGGGGAATGCCCCAATACCGATAAATTATTTTGTAGCAGCTGCATATCGGCCATCAGCGACTTGCCTTTTTCCAGCAACACATGGCCAGATTCAGTCAGCCGGTAACCACGTTGATGACGAATAAATAACCGCTGTCCCAACTGCTGTTCCAGTTGATTCACGCGACGCAGTACCGTGGTGTGGTTCAGCCCTAATTGTTTACCTGCGGCACTCAGGCTACCCGTTTCCGCCACACTGTACGCGACGCGGATATCATCCCAATTTAATTGACTCATAAAACATCGGCCCTCCTCTCGCTGTGCATATTTGCACAATAGTTGTCACTAAACAGCTATTTTTTAAACACTTTGATCGGAGTAAGGTCATGTTATTGATGCAACCATTACAACAGCCATCAGTAACGAACAGCAGCAACAAAGAGGACAGCCAATGGCTCAGCTAAAAAATAGTGTGGATGGTTACGGCTGGATCAGCATTGTGTTGCACTGGCTGATGGCACTGACCATTTTTGGACTGTTTGGCCTGGGCCTGTATATGGTTGAACTGACTTACTACGACGCCTGGTACAAAGGCTCATTAGACTTGCACAAGTCGATAGGCATTATCCTGGCGCTGGTGTGGATTGCCCGGGTAATCTGGCGTTTCAGTAATACCACACCGCAGGATCTGGGAGATAAAAAGTGGGAGCATCAGGTTGCTCACTTAGTCCACCTGTTGCTTTATTTGTTGATGCTGGCGTTATTTGTCAGTGGTTATTTGATTTCAACCGCCGATGGTCGTGCCATTGAGGTCTTTGGCTGGTTTGAAATCCCGGCAAGTTTAATGATGGATAATCAGGAAGACATTGCTGGTGTTATTCATTGGGGTCTGGCCTGGAGCCTGATGGGTCTGGTGGCACTGCATGCACTGGCAGCGGTGAAGCACCATATTGTTGATAAAGACCGTACTCTGGTACGGATGCTGAAATCTCATTAATTGTTTTATTAAGGAAAGCACCATGAAAAAACTATTATTGGCTCTGGGCATGACTGCCGCGGCCACTCTGGCACCGCTGTCACAAGCAGCGACTTATGATATTGATACCAAGGGTGCTCATGCCTTTGTTCAGTTCAAGATCAAACACTTAGGTTACAGCTGGCTACTGGGCCGCTTTAACACCTTCGATGGTCAGTTTGAGTACGATGCCAGTGCGCCAGAAAAATCTTCCATTGCTGTAGAAATCGAAACGGCCAGTATCGACTCCAACCATGCAGAGCGTGATAAACACCTGAAAGGTTCGGATTTCCTGAATGTGTCCAAATTCCCAACCTCGTCTTTCAAGAGCACCGGCTTTAAATCCACCGGTGAAGGCGAAGGCATCATCAGCGGTGATTTCACTCTGCACGGTGTAACCAAAAATATCAGCTTCCCGGTAACGCTGGTGGGTGAAGGCAAAGACCCATGGGGCGGCTACCGCGCCGGTTTTGAAGGCAAAACCACGCTGAAGCTGTCTGACTATGGCATCACCTACAACCTGGGCCCGGCGTCTACCCATGTTGAAATCGAATTACACGTCGAAGGTATTCGTCAGTAATAGCGATTTGCAGGAGGGCTTAAGCCCTCCTGCTATTCATCCTCAGCTTTGTTCGCTACTCTCAGACAAACCGCCATCCGAGTCTGAGTTATGAAACACTTACTACTCTCTCTTGCCCTCGCCGCCAGCGTCCTGCTCAGCGGTTGTGATCGGATCAGCTCCGAAGTGGAGAAACAGCAAAACGGAGTTATTTCTCACCTGCCGTTTGTCATT
The DNA here is from genome assembly GCF_024397975.1 of Bacterioplanoides sp. SCSIO 12839. Classification (NCBI taxonomy): domain Bacteria; kingdom Pseudomonadati; phylum Pseudomonadota; class Gammaproteobacteria; order Oceanospirillales; family Oceanospirillaceae; genus Bacterioplanoides; species Bacterioplanoides sp. SCSIO 12839. Next base: position 46,417 of record NZ_CP073745.1, on the reverse strand, counting down.
GCACCGGAAGCACAACACCTTCACGATCGTTTGATCATTGGCGACTGGCATGCCGATACCACCTTATGGGAACGCGACATCAGCCAACGGGGTGAAACCGGCCATGGTGATCTGGTGCGCTACCTCGAAGGGAATGTCGCACTGCAGATGTTCACCACCGTCACCAAGTCTCCCTCGGGGCAAAACTATCAAAGCAACAGTAATGATAGTTTCGACAATATCACCGCCCTGGCGATTGCCCAGGGTTGGCCGGTTAACAGCTGGCAAAATCTGACGGAGCGTGCGTTATATCAGGCCTCGAAACTGCATCAACTGGCCGAAAAGCAGCCTGAACAATTTATGCTGGTGCGCAATCAGCAAGAACTGAAACGTCTACTCGATAAGCGTGAGCAAGGGCAAAAAATCCTTGGTGGGCTGATCGGCACCGAAGGCTCCCACGCGCTGGAGGGCGATCTGACCAATATCGAACGACTGTATCAGGCCGGTTTTCGCATGATGAGCCTGCAGCACTTTTTTGATAATCGGCTCGGCGGTTCGCTGCATGGAACATCTAACGCCGGGTTAAGTGAATTGGGCGCACAGGCCATCCGAGAGATGGAGCGCTTAGGCATTATGATCGACGTGTCCCATTCATCACCGCAGGTGGTTGAAGACGTATTGGCGCTGACTCAAAGCCCATTGATTATCAGTCACACCGGCTTGTATGGCCATTGCCAGACACACCGAAATATCAGCGATGAATTGATGCACCGGATTGCCGAGCGCGGCGGCATTATTGGCATTGGTTTCTGGGATGCTGCGGTCTGCGACGCCAGCCCCAAAGGCATTGTAAAGGCCATCAGTTATGGCATTGATTTGTTAGGTGTTGAACATATCGCTCTGGGCTCAGACTTTGACGGTGCGGTTGTGACCCCGTTCGATGCCTCAGAGCTGGCAGTGCTGACCCATGAGATGCTGAAAGCGGGTTTCAGCAGTGATGATATTCGGGCGGTGATGGGCGGTAATATGGTGCGCTTCTTACAGCAGCATTTGCCGGTGAATTAACACCGGCAAATATAAAAAACGCTAATTAATTTTATCCACCAGCGCCACAGCCAGCTCTTCACCCAGTAGTTTCGCCACATTACGGGCGGCTTTCTGGCGCGCTACATCGGCTAAGCCTGACACCCCTTTCGCCTGCTTGCTGAAAGAACTCAACGCCCGACCAGAACCATCGCGAATGGTCACACGGCTATCAGCAAACACGTAGTGACTACCGCCCTGCTCTTTACTCGACAGCGTGGCATTGACCTCAAAGATCAGATCGGCTCCGCCATTGGTGATACGCATGCCTTGCTCAGTGAGCGCTTCGATAATACCGCCACCAATTTCTTCCGCACCGCTATCCTGCAGTTCAATACTGACCTGCAACTGGTCGATCAATACATTGATACGCTCCTGCAATGCCAATAAGTCCGCATCCGGGCGAGATCCTTTACGATCCAGACTCACCAGCGCCAATCGTTCTCCCAGGCGCTCACGCTGAGCAAACATATTCATCGCCGGTAACAGCGGTTGCAGCTGCTGCAGGCGATTACCCTGGGGCTGTTTGGCAGCAACCTCTCGTAATTGCTCATCAACTTCGGCAATATCACGACGCAGCCGCGCAGCGGCTTTGGCACGATCCAGTTCGGCTAATGCATAAGCATAACGATCATCCAGATGGGTCTTGATGACTTGCGCTTCATCCAGCTCAACCGGTGGCACCTGGCTACGCACATGATTACGAATCACACGCTGTACTTCACTTTCGCGGTGGCTGCCACTGCGTTCCGTGACATCCGAGCTGAAGTCTCCGGAGACGGTCACTTTCAGCTGGCTGACCAGATCAACACGGGCCAGTTCTCCGGCACGCTTCAGCGCTTCGGTTTTATTGCCATAGACTTCAATTGAACCCACACCATAAGCCATGCCTGGCATCTCCGGTGTATTGGTTAACCAAGAAGGAGAGCCGGATTGTGTTTGAGAACTTCCGTTACCCTGGGGTTTAGCATTCTGAGGCACACAAGCCACACAGGCGCTGGCGATAACCGCCAGTGCCAGAGCTTTGCGTGCTCGCAACAGAGTGTTGATCATCAGTGGTTTTCCTTATGCTCAGAAACCAAACGAGTTCTTTTCCTGCAGCTTCTGAATCTTCTTCTGACCATTCCAGACTTCACGGTTGGATTCCATATCGATCAGCTTCATATCCACCTGGTAGAAAGTCACGCGGTCGTCACCGACCTGATCCACAATCGAATTCACTGAGCCGGATAAAGCAAAATCAGCGGCATTTTCCTGGCCCTGAGCCTTGGCATTTTTTGAGTTTAATTCCTGATCGCGACGCTCTTCACGAATGGCATCACGTTCGTCACCACCGGCGACAAAGTCGGCACGACCAGAACGGATGATGGCGCGCTTGATATCGTTGGTGAAGGTATCAATGGCAATGTGTTCGTGGGACTTATTGCGGATACGGGAAATGATAATGGTCGGGCGGCGATTGTTATTCAGCTCAAAGTCACGTGCCCATGGGAAAGACAACATATCTTCGATCATTTCATTCGCCACCAGTTCAGAATCTTTGGCGTTCCAGCGATCGGACAAGGCAACTTCTTCAGAAGCAGAAATACGCGACACCTTGGTGCTGCAACCAGCAGAAATCAGAATCGAGGCCCCGAGTAACGTGGCTCCGGCCAGTTTGGTCATTTGCTTCAGCATGATGTTATTCCTTTATTGAGTTTAGAAAATACATTAACAGAGTCCGGCGGATTATTGTGCAATCCGTTTATTCACCGCATTTGGGTCTGGTACGGCTGTTGGTTTTAACGATCTTACCCGCCATAGATGAATGTCACCTGACTCAACCGTTACCGTTGTTTGTTGACGCTTGTGATAACCGCCCCGCAGTTGTGAGTCCAGCGTCAGCTGGTGGGTTCCCGCATCGAGTGCCACACGGCGAATGCGAACGTCGCTGGGTAACAGCAACCAGTTACGGGTTTCCGCCGCATCGGTCAGTTGTGCGGTGATTTTGCCAACGGCTGATAACAAGCCGCCAAATTCGCCACCCACCTGGGCCACCTGAGCAGCGGTGAGTGCTTTCAGGGATGCCCGGGCCAGTGCCATCTGAATATCAACGCTGGAATTCAGAATCTGCTCCTGCACCGCCATCTGAGCCGGGTTAGAAGATTTATACAGATCATAGGAGCGATCGCCGACCAATAACGCGGAAGGGCCCTCGGCCGGAACCGGGTCGTAATACGGCACAGTGATGCGCATCGACGAACCAATGGCCTGATCTAATCCTAAATCCATTACCTGATCCCACAAAGGCCCCAGATAAATGGTTTTTGTCAGGCCAACCAAAGGCAGGTCTAACAGACCAGCGTCGGCATCCAGATAAAACGTCAGGGCATCAAAAATCAGCTTGTCAGCATACAAGACATAAAACCAGGCCAGCTGGTTGCGATCAGTGGCAAATAGATACGGGCGCAGTTCAAACGATTGCAACGTAGCGTTGGCCGACATTTCGAGGTTCATCTCTTTGCGGTGTGGTGCCATGCCTTTATGCTCCACCACAATCACCTGAGCCGTATCGTCCCAGCGTTTCAGCTCGGCACGCTGTTGTTTGCTGAGTTTACGTTTTGCTAATTGGTTGGCATCTTCTTTATCACCGCTCTTGCGCATCATACGCACTACATCAAACCAGGCCTGGCTGATCATCTCAGGATCTAAGCGGAACTGAGTGGCAAAACCATCTTCATAGGATTGAGCAGCTTTTTGATAACTAATGCGGGCATCGTCGTACTCGCCGTTCATTTCAAAACTGATGCCGGTCAGATAATGCGCCATGGCATCATCGCGGTACACCAGCTGATCCATATCTACCATATTGCCGCTCAGAGCATCAAAGATATCCAGCAGCTGGGAGAAGGTTTGTTCATCTTTGCTTTTCTGCTCGGCATAAGTGCCTTTGCGGCTGTTGAGGTCATTCAGGCGAATAATTAACCGACGGGATTCAATCCGGGCGCCGTCCAGTGCATCCAAGCGATCATTACGACTGGTCGCGGTTTGTGCCAAGCCAAAATAATTGAGAGCTTTATAGTAGTTGATGAACATTTTTTCGAATTCAGCGCCGCCATAAGCGCCCTGACGCGGATTCGACATCAGTACCGCCAGCGAGTCGGTGATGCTGACCGTCTCCAGACGTTCGGCGATCTGCTCGGCCTGATTGAGCAACTGATTACTGGCGGCAAAATCACCCTGCAGATGTTTCACCACGCCCAGTTCAAGGTGATACAACAAGGCATCATTGCCGGTGGGCTGCAGGGTTTGTTTAAACGATGCCTCAGCAACCGTCAGATCCCCTTGTTGTACCTGCTCCAATGCCTGTTGCACACCACTACCATAGGTGGCGCAGCCCGATATAACGACAACACCAGCAACGGTCAGCAACCGGTTCAGAGAGTTACGTAACGAAAAGGACGGCGGCTGTTTCATGCTTTAAAAAATCCTTGCTGAAAACAATGGCGACACGAGCTGTTCATCAATTGATGGGGTAGCCAGACAATCTAACCAGTGTAGCCAGTCCACACTACTTTGACTACGCACTTTAGGCGCAGTCAAAGCGATGAAAAACAGCCGGAGGTTTGATATGGCAAGTGATTTAATTATCGGGACCGTCGTTTAATCCCAATATTTTCAGTGGCTGCTCATCGTCATCCAACACCGATTTGCCCACAGGTGTCACACGCGTTGCCAGTTGATCCGTTTCTAACTGGCGCGCCTGATCTTCGGCCTGTTGTTCGGACGAGGTCTGGCTAAAGCCGCAGGCGATACATTCGCGTACTTCATCACCATCGTCGTTGTTATAAATCACAGTACGATCCATTTCGGAGCACTTAGGACAAACCGCTCCGGCAATAAAGCGTTTTGGTTTTTTCTTCGCTTGGTATTCCACTACGCTGCGTCCTCCACATCAATGCCAGAATGGCGCAGCAAAGGCGCTACCGATGGCTTACGACCACGGAAGTTTTCAAACAATTCAGCGGCTTCACGGCTACCGCCCTGGCTCAAAATTTCACTCAGGAAACTTTGTCCGGTAATAGTATTAAAGATGCCGTCTTCTTCGAACTTAGAGAAGGCATCAGCACTGAGGACTTCAGCCCATTTGTAGGAGTAATAACCTGCCGCATAACCACCGGCAAAGATATGACTAAAGCTATGCTGGAAACGGTTAAAGTCGGATACCGGCACCACCGTTACTTGCTGGCGTACTTCGGCCAGAATCTGCTCTGGCGTTACCGGGTTGTCGGAGCGGTGTTCACGATGTAAGCGGAAATCGAACAGCGCAAATTCCAGTTGGCGCATCATCATCATGGCGCTTTGGAAGTTTTTCGCGGCTAATAACTTATCCAATAATTCCTGCGGTAATGGCTCACCTTGTTTATAGCCATCCGCTCCGTCTTCAAAACGACCGGAAATAAACGCCAGCGCTTCCGGCTCGTAACACCAGTTTTCCAGGAATTGGCTTGGCAGCTCCACCGCATCCCAGGCCACACCGTTAATACCGCTCACAGCACCCACATCAATTTGTGTCAGCATATGGTGTAAGCCATGACCAAACTCGTGGAACAGCGTTGTCAGCTCATCATGAGTTAACAGCGCTGGCGCATCGCCCACCGCCGGGGTGAAGTTACACACCAAATAAGCAACGGGCAGTTGTACGCCGTCGTTGGTTTGGCGACGAATACGGCAATCGTCCATCCAGGCACCGCCACGTTTTTTTTCACGGGCATACAGGTCGAGGTAGAAGGCTGCGATTTGTTCGCCGTCTTTTAATACGTGGAAGAAGCGCACATCCGGGTGGTAGGTGTCGAACGCCTGTTTTTCAGAGCCCCGAGGCTGCTCTTCAAACTGGATACCGTACAAACGGGATACCGTTTCGAACATGCCGTTCACCACGGTATCAATCGGCAAATACGGGCGGATGTCTTCCTGAGAAATGGCGTAACGACTCTGGCGTAACTTCTCGGCGTAGTAGGTGACGTCCCACGGCTGTAAGTTATCCACACCGTGTTCGGTTTTAGCAAACTCACTCAGCTCGGCAAATTCGCGTTCAGCCTGCGGTTTGGCTTTGGCCGCCAGGTCGGTTAAGAAGTCGATCACTTCCTGGCCGCTGCCCGCCATTTTGGTGGCCACGGAATATTCGGCGTAGTTATCAAAGCCCAGCAATTGCGCTAATTCATAACGCAGCGCCAGAATCTCTTTCATCACTTCGGAATTATCGAACTCGCCTGCGTTGGGGCCTGCATCAGAGGCACGGGTAACAAACGCGGTATACACCTCTTCACGCAGTTCGCGGTTATCGGCGTAACTCATGATCGGCATATAAGACGGGAAATCGAGTGTGACTTTAAATTTTCCGCCTTCCCCGGCTAACTGAGCCAGCAGGCCTTTGGCGCTTTCCGGCAAACCCGCTAACTGCGCTTCGTCGTCGATGACTTTGCTCCATGCTTGCGTGGCATCCAGCACGTTCTCACCAAACTTGCTGGTTAACTCAGATAAGCGCTGTTTGATTTCGCCGTAACGGGCTTTCTTTTCGCCTTCGAGATCCACACCACTTAAACGGAAGTCGCGCAGGGCGTGTTCAATAGCGGTTTGTTGTGCGGTGGATAAACCATCAAATTCATCGCTGTTGCGTAATGCCTGGTACGCATCAAACAGATCACGATTCTGACCCATCTCGGTGCTGTATTGGCTTAACAATGGCAAGCATGCGTTATAAGCATCGCGCAGTTCATCACTGTTTAACACGCCGTTTAAATGACCCACCGGCGACCAGGCTTTGGAAAGCTCGTCATCCCACTGCTCAATTGGAGCCACCAGCGAATCCCAACTCGGCGTTTGACCTTTCAGATCAGCCAACAGCTGAGTGATACGCTCGCGGTTGGTGTTTAACCGTTGCTCAATCGCAGGCAACACCTGCTCTGGCGTGATGGCAGAAAACGGTGGCAGCAGGTGTTCTTGTAACAGCGGGTTAGTCATAGGAGCATAAATCCAGACGGTTAAATAAAAAGGTGAATAGCATTTGTTATTCAGATTGGGTCAAATAAGCGGTAATTCAAGCACACACAAACGATAAGAGAGAGTGTTATGGCTGAGATTAACGACAAGGCCGTCCGCAAATACCAGGGCACAGAACCCAAATTGGGAGAGCGCGTGTTTGTTGACCGCAGCGCCGTGGTGATTGGCGATGTCGAACTGGGCGACGATGCCTCAGTATGGCCACTTACCGTGATTCGTGGCGACATGCATCAGATTCGTATTGGTGCGCGCACCAGCGTACAAGACGGTTCGGTACTGCATATTACCCACGCCAGTGACTTTAATCCGGGCGGTTACCCGCTGATCATTGGCGAAGACGTCACCATTGGCCACCAGGCCATGTTACATGGCTGCACCATTGGCAACCGTGTGTTGGTTGGCATGAAAGCCATGATTATGGATGGTGCTGTGGTTGAAGATGAAGTGATTATTGCCGCGGGCGCCGTGGTGACACCGGGAAAGGTGTTGGAAAGTGGTTACGTCTACAAGGGCAATCCCGCTAAAGAAGCGCGGCCAATTTCGGAAAAAGAGCGCAATTTCTTCACCTACAGTGCTGGTAATTATGTGCGTCTAAAGGATAAACATCTGGCAGAAGGGTTTGATAAAGGTTAATAACTTTCTCATACTGCACCAATAGTATGATTATTGATGCAGGTGATTTATGAGCACCATCCGTAAAACGATTACGTTGACCAATCAGCAAAGCGATTGGATAAAGTCCCGAATTCATGCCGGAGACTTTACCAACGACAGTGAATATATCCGTGACCTGATTCGCCGCGACCAACAGCGTGCATCACAGGTTGCTGCAATACAAGCCGCAATCGACGAGGGCCAGAACAGCGGATCAGCGACACCGTTAGACATGGAAGAAATTAAGCGAAAAGCACGGCAGGAGGCCGGGCGACATGAGCACATCACTGATAATCAATAAACTTCCACAAGCCGAGCGAGACTTGCTCGACATTTGGAGCTACACGGCCCGCCATTGGGGTGAACAGAAAGCTGATGAATACCTTGATGAGCTGCTGGATACTCTTAATCGGGTTGCCCTACGCCCTTTGGCATTTCCATTAAAAACAGACTTCAAACCAGCCGTACGAATGGCATTGTGCAACCGTCATGTGCTGATCTGCCAAACCGATGATCTCGGCGTCACTCTTATCCGGGTTATGCACCAGAGTGCCAACTTAGCGGCCTACTTGAGTGAAGAATAGAACTGAACTCGCCCCCAGCCGCGTCTCGCGCTACAATCGGCGCTGATTTTTTGAACCCTTTCTATAAAGAACACAACGGATAAGCGAATACCCATGGGCAGAGCGTATCAGAACCGTAAAGAATCCATGGCCAAAACGGCCGCAGCAAAAACCAAGGTCTACTCCAAATACGGCCGTGAAATCTACATGACAGCAAAAGCCGGTGGTACTGATCCATCCGGTAACCTGTCACTGCGCTCACTGATTGACCGTGCTAAGAAAGATCAGGTTCCAACGCACGTGATTGATAAAGCCATCGCCAAAGCTGAAGGTGGAACGGGTGAAGACTTCCAGCCGGCGCTGTACGAAGGTTTGGCTCCGGGTGGTGCAATGGTGCTGATCAGTGCCTTAACCGATAACCCGAACCGTACCTTTGGTGAAATCCGCGGTATCTTTTCTAAGTGCAAAGCCAAGCTGGGTACCCAGGGTTCTGTCAGCCACAGCTTTGAACACTGCGCGATGTTTGTATTCCCGGGCGAAGACGAAGAAGCGGCATTGGAAGCGCTGATGATGGCCGACGTTGATGTGGGCGAGATCGAGTGTGAAGATGGCATGATCACGGTTCAGGTTCCACCAACGGAATTCTTCAAAACCAAAACCGCATTAACCGAAATGGATGAAAACATCGATTTCGAAATGCAGGAAATCACTTACCTGCCACATGCCGAGCATGAAATCGGCGCCGATGATGTCGAAGCCTTTGAACGCTTTGTTGGCCTGATGAACGAGCTGGAAGACGTGCAAGAGATTTACCACAACGGTGCTTACGCCAGTTAATGACGTAACCACCCGTTAGCACAACGCTTCTGATTAAAGCCGCCTTTGCATCGCATTGGCGGCTTTTTTTGTTTTTGTGGCTTTTGTTACTTTTGCGCCCTTTATTGCTTATTCAGCTTTTGTGCCCTTTATTACAAAGCGCAATATAACGGTCACGAATCTGTCATTTTCCCCTGCGACCCTCTTTCTCCAATTTTAATAAATCTTAAAGACTCACTATTCGCATTGGGGAAGCTTCGATGAATAGCAAACTGAATAAGAAACTACTGGCACTGGCTATCAGTGGCGCGTTGTTAACCGCATGTGGCAGCGATGATAACGATGATGATGACGTGCCACCGAAAAATAATCCGGTCACAACACCGGAATCACCAGCTCCTGGCACAACACCTCCCGCAACACCGCTTCCGGAACAAGCCAGTGGCGAAATCACAGAAATCGGCCGCTACAGCTCTGGTATTTACGACGACGGTGGCGCTGAGATTGTGGCCTTTGATGCCAGCAGCGATAAATTATTCGTGGTGAACTCCGGTGATTCCACCATCGACGTGTTAGATCTGACCGATCCGGCCAACCCACAAAAATTAACCACCATTGATGTGACTGCAGCCAGTGTCTCTGGCTTCACGGCCGGTGGCGCCAACAGCATTGCTATCAACAACGGCAAACTGGCGGTTGCCGTCGAGAATGACGATAAACAAGCCAATGGTCAGGTGTATTTTTACAACACTGACAGCCTGGCATTTGAAGGCGCTGCCGCTGCCGGTGCTCTGCCGGATATGGTGACGTTCACGCCTAATGGCGAATACGTATTAAGCGCCAACGAAGGTGAGCCAAATGATGAGTACGACAACGATCCGGAAGGTTCGGTGACCATCATCAAGGTGTCAGACATGAGTGTTCGTACGGCCGGTTTTTCCGCGTTTAATCAAAATATTCAAAGCCTGAAAGAGGCCGGAGTACGTATCACTGGTCCAGCGGGAACAACCGTTGCTCAGGACGTTGAGCCGGAATACATCACCATCGACCGCGATAACAGCACCGCTTATGTGGCTCTGCAGGAGAACAACGCTTTGGCGGTGGTTAACATTGCGGATGCAACCGTGACTGACATCCTGCCGCTGGGCTACAAAGACCACAGCCTTGCAGGCAATGGCTTAGATGCCAACAAAAACGATAAAGCTGCGAATATTGAAACCCTGCCAATTTTTGGCATGTATCAGCCAGATGCCATCGCCAGCTTTATGGCTGACGACGGAAAAACCTATATCGTCACCGCGAATGAAGGTGATGGCCGTGAATACATCTCCGAAGACTTCGCCGATGAAGCCGCATGTACCGCTGCAGGTGGGTTAGATTTCGATGACGGCGAATGCCTGATGTATATCGATGAAACCGACCTGGAAGACCTGCCATTGGATGCAGCCGCTTTCACACCTGCGCAAATCACTAAACTCACCGACGGTGATGGTATCGGTGGCCTGACGGTCACTAATACCAATGGTGATACCGATAACGATGGCAAGTTTGAAGCAATTTATGCCTACGGCAGCCGCTCTTTCTCCATCTGGGATGAGAATGCCAAGCTGGTGTTTGATTCCGGCGATCAGTTTGAACAAAAGGTAAAAGAAGTTGCGCCGGATAACTTCAACGCCAGCAACGACAAAAACAAGATCGATAACCGCAGTGACAATAAAGGCCCGGAACCTGAAGGTGTGGCGCTGATCAAGCTGGGCAGCAAGGTTTTTGCTTATATTGGCCTGGAACGTCAGGGTGGCATTATGGTGTATGACATCACCGACCCGGCACAAGCGAGCTTTGTACAGTACACCAGCAACCGCGATTTCACGGTTGATCCGGAAGAAATTGAAGATAACGATGCACTGGATTCCGGTGCGGCCGGTGACTTAGGACCAGAAGGTATGTTAACCATCAGCGCAGCGGATAGCCCAAATGGTAAACCTCTGCTGGTTGTGGGCAATGAAGTGAGTGGTACCACCACCATTTACGAAATCCAGTAGCGACACCTAAACGTCGCATCAACACCCAAACGTCACAAACAGCCAGCGTTTGCCTGAAACAAACGCTGGCTTTTTTGTGCACCAAAAAGTAACTCTTTTCTCACTTAGTCACCCAATTCAATCCACGCGTTTCCAAACAGAGCAAAACCTTAATAAATCCCTGACGTTAGTAATGTTTTTTTCTTTATGTATTTCAATGGCTTAACGTATTTTCAGTCATTATTCATAACCACTTGGTCAGCTTATTGCTTAAACAGACGGATAACTGATAAATGGAGAATGAACAATGTCAGATTCTGCGCCTTCTGAACTGCTGTATGGCCTTAATGATAAACCGCCAGTACCCACCGCCTTTCTGGCGGCTCTGCAACATATGCTGGCCAGCTTTGTTGGCATTATCACCCCCACCCTGATTATTGGTGGGGTGCTGGGGTTGGGCAGTGAAATTCCGTACCTGATCAGCATGGCGCTGATTGTTTCGGGTGTGGGTACTTTTATTCAGGCACGTCGTTTTGGCCCGGTTGGTTCTGGGTTAGTGGCGGTACAGGGCACCAGTTTTGCGTTTTTGGGTGCGGTATTAGCCGCCGGATTTATCGCCAAAGGCAAAGGCGGAGGCCCGGAAGAGATTCTGTCGCTGATTTTTGGCGTGTGTTTTTTTGGCGCTTTTATCGAAATTTTCCTCAGCCAGTTTTTGCACAAGCTCAAGAGTGTGATTAACCCACTGGTCACCGGCATTGTGATTACCACCATTGGTTTTTACCTGATCAAGGTGGGTATGACCGACCTTGCCGGTGGCTTTAAAGCACCCGACTTTGGCAGCCCTGAAAACCTGATGCTGGGTGGTGGCGTGTTATTACTGATCATCATCATGAACCAGAGCAGCAACCCAATTCTGCGCTCCGGTGCGATCTTCTTTGGTTTGATCGCTGGTTTTATTGCCGCGTATTTTATGGGCAAGGTGGACTTCAGTAAGTTATCCGGCATGGAGTGGATCGCTCTGCCGCTGCCATTTAAATACGGCTTTTCCTTCGATTTTGAAGCTTTTATTCCGGTTGCACTGATCTACCTGATTACTGCTATTGAATCTTCTGGTGACTTAACCGCCACCTCAATGATTTCACGCCAATCGATTAATGACGATGCGTATCGTCAACGCATCCGTGGCGGCGTACTGGCAGACGGCATTAACTCCATGATTGCGGCGGTCTTTAATACCTTCCCGAACACCACCTTCAGCCAGAACAACGGTGTGATTCAGTTAACTGGTATCGCCAGCCGATATGTCGCCTTCTGGGTTGCCGGCATTCTGGTGGTGCTGGGCTTATTCCCAATCATTGGTGGTATCTTCCAGCAATTACCCAAACCGGTATTGGGTGGTGCCACGCTGGTGATGTTTGGCACCATTGCCGCAGCGGGTATCCGTATTCTGGCAACGCTGGAATTGGACCGTCGTACCATGCTGATCATGGCAGTATCATTTGGTTTGGGACTGGGCGTTGCCATGGTGCCGGATGTACTAAAAGAAATGCCAAAACTGGTTCAGAACCTGTTTGGTTCGGCGGTCACCGTGAGTGGTTTAAGCGCGATGATCCTGAATATTCTGCTGCCGAAAATGGTAAGTTTCCCAGAGCAACAAGCAACAGAGAAATAGCTACTCGCTCTGACTCCCACGCTCTGCGTGGGAGTCAGACGTCTAGTGTTGTGATCTACAACGCTTTCATCGCTTTACGTACCGCAGGCAAGTGTCGTCGACTAACGGCAATGCCTTCATCCAAACCTTTCAGATACACCTCATGACCACTTTCTTCCAATGCTTCGAGGCGTTCAATCCGTGCCAAAGACACCAGCGCACTGCGATGTACGCGCAGGAAATGGTCACTGAATTCATCTTCAAGATGCTTCAACGATTCATCAATCAGAGTTTCACCACCCGTATGGTGAACACTGACGTATTTCTGGTCGGCCAAGAAATACACAATGTCTGCCAGAGGAATCAGCTGCATGCCGTTATGTGTTCGCGCACTGATATGGGTGCGGGTTCCGGAAATTGTCTCGGTTTCATCGGCGTTTTGATCCAGCCATTCAACAGCGCGCTGTAACGCCCGGCTCAGGTCATCTTTAGCGATGGGCTTCATCAGATAATCTATCGCTTTTACCCGAAAGGCCTGCAACGCATGTTCGTCATACGCCGTACAAAACACCACTAACGGCACATGCTCCAGCTGCTGTATTTCCTCTGCGACCTGCAGCCCGGTTTTTCCTGGCATCTGAATATCCAGTAACACCAGATCACAGCGATACTGGCGTAACCAGGACATCGCTGCCTCACCATCACCGGCTTCGGCCACCACCTCAAAATCGCCGTGCTCCTGCAGCAAACGCTTTAGCCGCTCACGCGCAAGGGGTTCGTCATCTACTAATAAAATGCGATAACTCACGGCTGATTCTCCATGGACAACACCTCAGGTAAACGCAATCGGGCCAGATATTGCCCGCCCTGATCTTCTATTAATAATTCTGCCGGATGCTGCTCGGTGGCGATCATCGCCAACCGCGCCCGGATATTGGCCTGGGCAATCTGATTGCCCGGGTTCGTTTCACTATCCGGATCTTTGGAGTTGGCGATTTCTAACATCCAGTCACGGCCATGCTGACGCAGGCTCAAACGAATCAAGCCGCCTTCAACAACGGGCTGAATACCATGATAGACGGCATTTTCCAGCAAAGGTTGCAACAATAGCTGTGGCACCCGCAGCTCAGGAATGGTTTCAGGCAGATCCAGCTGTACCGTCATGCGTTCACCCAATCGAACCTGCTCGATATCGAGATAACGACGACTCAGTTCCAGCTCCTGTGACAATGGCACCAGCTTGTCATCGGCTTTGAGCACCGCGCGAAACAACTGCGCCAGATCCACCAGCATGTGCTCGGCTTTATCCGGATCAATCACAATCAGCGACGCAACGGTATTGAGGGTATTAAAGAAGAAGTGCGGCCGGATATTGGCCTGCAACGCCGCCAGACGGGATTTCAGCTCGGCCTGAGTTTTGAGTCGCCACTGACTTTGCACATAAAAATAACGCAGCGCCATCATGGCAAAAATTGCGGCAATCACCTGATTGCGTAACACCCAGGCCCAATCGATGGCCGGGTCTTTCATCGGCCACAGGTATTCGCCCAACAGACTCACCGCCAATGTCACCAGCTGGGTAATCGACAGTGCCACCAGCGACGCACTGAGTACGTGCAGGCGTGACATCAAGCTCCGCAGCTGACACAACACCGCCACCGATAACAAGGCCACCCATTGCACAAACAAAGACACAATGGCAAAGCGCTGCCAGGAAAAGCCGGGTAATCCGGTTTCTACCAGCGTCAGTGCCAATACCAGCGCTTCACTAAGAATCAGCAAAAACATCACCGCCCGGCTGTTGCACAGATCCGGCAGGAAAAACGCTTCTAATAATTCGTGTTTACTGGGGTGTTGTGACATGGAGTCCGGGGTCGTCACGTTCTTTCCTGAATAATTGATACAGATAATGTCAGTAGCGTCGCTACACAAGAACTAATAAGTTTCTCTATACAGGGAGGCGGGTGCAAGGTATCTGTTGGCAAAAGGTGCTGAAACAGCGACAGAATGCACCTTGAGTGGTTATAATCCGCCGCCATAACGCTGTCTGCCTGCGCAACCAGCAGGTGTCCGTCAACAAATTGAGGTGTGATATGACTGATCAGAACCAAACCAACTCATCTTGGGGTGGCCGTTTTTCCGAACCAACCGACGCGTTTGTGGCGCGTTATACCGCTTCGGTAAACTTCGATCAGCGTATGTACGCGCAGGACATTCAAGGCTCGGTGGCACACGCCAAAATGCTGTGCAAAGTCGGCGTGCTGAGCGAGCAGGAGCGTGACGATATTCTGCGTGGCCTGGAAGAAGTCCGTCAGGAAATCGAAAGCGGTAACTTCAACTGGTCGGTTGAGCTGGAAGACGTTCATATGAACATCGAAGCCGCGCTGACCGCCAAGATCGGCATTACCGGTAAAAAGCTGCACACCGGTCGTTCCCGTAACGACCAGGTAGCCACCGATATTCGTTTGTACATGCGCGACGAAATTGACGTGATTGCCGCCGAGCTGACCCGCCTGCAACAAGGTCTGGTTGAGCTGGCAGAACAAGAAGCCGACACCATTATGCCGGGCTTCACCCACCTGCAAACTGCCCAGCCGGTTACCTTTGGTCATCACCTGCTGGCCTGGAACGAAATGCTGGAACGTGACTTCGCACGCCTGATGGACTGCCGCAAACGTATCAACATCCTGCCATTAGGTGCCGCAGCACTGGCCGGTACCACCTACCCGATTGATCGTTTCTATACTGCTGAGCTGCTGGGCTTTGATCGCCCGACTGAAAACAGCCTGGATTCCGTATCCGACCGTGACTTCGCGATTGAATTCACCAGCGTGGCGTCACTGATCATGATGCATATGTCGCGCTTCTCCGAAGAGCTGGTGCTGTGGGCTTCTGCTCAGTTCCAGTTTATCGACCTGCCGGATCGCTTCTGCACCGGTTCTTCCATCATGCCGCAGAAGAAAAACCCGGACGTACCAGAGCTGGTGCGTGGTAAAACCGGTCGTGTGTATGGTCATATGATTTCACTGCTGACGCTGATGAAGTCACAACCACTGGCATACAACAAAGACAACCAGGAAGACAAAGAGCCGCTGTTCGACACCGTCGATACCCTGCGTGACTCGCTGCGTGCTTTCGCTGATATGGCGCCACACCTGCAAGCTAAAAAAGAATTTATGTACGAAGCGGCCAAGCGTGGTTTCTCCACCGCGACCGATTTAGCCGACTATGTTGTGCGTAAGGGGATTCCATTCCGTGACGCGCACGAGATTGTGGGTAAAGCCGTGGCCTATGGCATCGAAAGCGGTAAAGACCTGAGTGAAATGACGCTGGAAGAACTGCAACAGTTCTCAGATGAAATCACCGCCGATGTCTTCGACGTATTAACGCTGGAAGGCTCAGTTGCCGCCCGTGATCATATTGGTGGCACTGCACCGAATCAGGTTCGTGCGGCTTCGGCTCGTGCGAAGGAAGCGCTGGCTAAGCGTTAATCAAACTCGTTAAAGGCGATAATTATTTATCGCCTTTAATCTCATCTAATTCTTCTTTTAATTTTTCTACGTTGTGGTGTTCTTCAAAGAAACGAACAACCGCTTGGGCTTGCTCGCCTTTTACACCTGAGAACTGATTTAAGTAGTCTCGAATTTCATTAAAGCCCCAAGTAAATTTGGTATCTTCGGGCAGTTGTTCAATATTCTGAAGCATCTGGCTGATATCGGCTTTATCCAGTAGGAAGAGTAAGAATTTCATCACGGATGATGTAAATGAGTTTGAAGAAGATCGATCTAAAACTTTGTGAATTCTTTGCTCTGAGGAATCTGGCGATTCCAAAAGGAGAGATAACTCAGCAATGTTTGATAGAGCAAAGGTGATTGAGTTTTTCAGCCCATCCTCCTCACTTTCTTCATAGCGAGTGATTAATTCCTCAAATATGACAAAAGCTTCATCTAAGCGATTCTGCTGACTCAACATCGCGCCTGTATTATTCAGGGCTTGGGCAACAAGCTCTTTTAGCTCTAGACTATCATGTTCACCATAACGGCTGATTAAATTGTCATAGCTAGAAATTGCTTCATCTAGTTGATTCTGCTTGCCTAACGCAATCCCCTTATTAAACAAAGCACTTGCAATCTGCTTTTGTATCTCTAATTGTTCACTATCATTAAAACGGTTGATTAACTCATTATAGGCGACAAGCTCTTCATCTGGTTGATTCTGCCTGCCTAACGCAATTCCCTTATTCAACAAAGCACTTGCAATATGCTTTTGTATCTCTAACTGTTCACTTTCATCAAAACTACTGATTAGCTCATCGTAGGCAGCAATTTCTTTGTTTAAATCATTTTGCTGACCCAACCTGACGCCTTTATTAAACAATGACGCGGCAACTTTCTCTTGCAAATCAGGCAGCTCACTTTTTCCGTAGCGAGTAATTACATCATCGTAAGCGGCAAGCTCTTCATATGGGCGATTCTGTAGGCCCAATGCAAAGCCTTTGCCAAGCAAAGCCTTTGCAATTAAATCCTGCATCCTTGGCCGCTCACTTTTGCCATAGCGAGAGATTACATCATCGTAGGCGGCAAGCTCTTCATCTGGACGATTTTGTAGGCCCAATACAAAGCCTTTGTTAAGCAAAGACATAGCAACCTGATTCTGCAACTCTGGCTTGTCACTTTTACCATAACGGAGGATCAGATCATTGTAGACAGCAAGAGCTTCATTTGATCGGTTCTGCTTACCTAATCTGGCGCCTTTATTAAGCAAAGACTTTGCAACCAGTTCCAGTAACTCTGATTGCTCACTTTCACTGTAGCGAGCAATCAAATCATCGTAGATAGTAATCTCTTCATCAGGCCGATTATCCTGATTCAAACAAAACGCCTTTGCAAATAAAGACATCGCTACATCTATATCTTTAGCATCTATATGTAGTTCTGATAGTTCAAAATATTCAATCGCTTTTGGGTAATTATTGCGTGTGTATTCATCAACACCCAGTTGATACCAATCGTCGGGAGTAAATTCAGATTCTGGTTTTTGACGAAGTTTAAAGGTGCTGATTTGGTATTCTTCTTTCTCTTCTTCTGTTAGCTCTTTCTCGATAGCTTTCTGAGCAAGCTTTTTAATTCGTTCTAGATAATCATGTGATTCATTCAGAATTTTTTTAATTTTTTGTTCCAGATCTTCGATTCGTTTTTCCGAGTCCATAAGAAGATTAGTTATATGTTCCTCCCACTTCTCTCGATGCAGATTTATTTCGTTTTTTAGTTGCTCTGATAAATCACTTTTGATCTCTTCCGAATGGATTTCTAATTGCTCTTTCGCAGCTTCGACCGCTAATTTCTTGGATTGAGAGCTAAAAAGTAAAGCAATAAGTGTAATAACTACTGCAAAGAGGCCGGCGACAATTCCAAACCAACCCAATACAGATGTATATCTGTCCACCCCAGCACCAATATCAGAAATCCGCCCTTCATATTGATCAACCTGATTAGACAATTTGCCATGTTGCAAATTGACCGATTGCGTTAGCTGGTTTAACTGCTGCTTTAGCAGCTCAATCTCTTTGTTCTGCTCTACCGAATCGGTAGCAGACTGGCTGTACTCAAGCCGGTTTACCCGGTCTTGCAGATCAAAAAGCTGATGTAGAACAATCGAGTTAATTTCAACTGATGGATGTTGTTTAGAATCTTGAGTTTGAGTCTCGACCTGAGCTTGTGCTGTTACACTGCCGCAAACCGAAAACACTAAAACGAAAAGAAGGGATTGGAGAATTGCTTTCATCAACGGGCCAATAGGTAAGTCCTTTGTCAGCAATTGAGCCACTGAATGTGGTGAAATGCAATTCTCATTAATTTCTGACATTAAGCAGAAATAAAAAGTCGTACTGGTTTTTACTCCGCAGGAGCAGCCTTAGTCGCGCCACTCACCACCACAACCCCGGCTTCGCCTTGCTCATCCAGCGTCGTGATGCGATAGCTGTAAGAGGTACTCGCCGTTAGTCCACTATCTACATATTTCTGGGTGGTGGCATGGGAGCCATCTGTCACATTCTGATCGTAGTCTGAATGACGGGCGGCAATCACGCTGTAGGCACCGCCGTTTTCGGAGCGTTCTATTTTGTAGCCGCGCTGTCCTAACGGTTCTCCCCAATCAAGAATCAGTGTGGTGTCAGAATAAGAAATCACACGCGCGTCTTGTGCAGGTTCTGCACGTAATTGAACGTTCACCACATCCGAAGGTGTTCCCGCCGCACTGCCTTTCAACGCTTTAACCCGATAACTATAAGCGCTGCCCGCCAATAAACCCGTGTCGGTATATTGGGTGGTTGCGGCATTCAGTATTGCCAAAGAATAAAACGATAAGCCATCTTCGGAGCGCTCCAGCATATATTGCTCTGCGCCGCTAACAGTACTCCAATTCAGAGCAACCTGTTGATGGTCAACACTGGTCTGGCTAAGACTCGCTGGAGCGGCCAGCTCAGAGTTAACACCACGCTCGGCCTGACCTGTGATTGCTACTGAAGAAAACTGCGCCTGCGCCATGGCGCGTGCATTCAATGCCGACTGTGCTAAGCCAACATAAATTTCATCTGATGTGTCGATGGTTTGTTCGCTAATCAGCGTCCAGTCATTGCCATTTGCCGAGAGATAACTGCGGAAGCGGTTAAAGCCATTACCCGATTCACTGGCTAATCGTTCCAGTCTTAGCCAGCGTGCGTCAGCAGGCCCGGTACCATTGTGCTGAGAGGTGCCATCTGTTTGTGTTCGTGCGGTCTGACTCGGGCCGTTACTGCCCGACACAAACTGGCCGATATGAGCACTGCCAGCGCTTAACTCCGCGCGCATCATCACGCCAAATTTAGCCCATGGAGCAGACGCATTATTACTCTCTACTTTTGCCACAATGCTGCCCGCGCCCTGCAGTTTCTGATACACAAACACCATGTTGTCGGCGTTATTCCAGATATCACCGCCGGTCGCTTTTAACGTCCATTGGCGGGTATTGGCGTTGTAAGAGGCTTCACCAATTAAGCGTTTAGGGCCAAAGTTCGCCACTCGCCAATCTCCGGGAACAGCATTCACACGCAGCCGATATTCGCCCAAATCGCTGTAACGTTTAGCGCTTTCTAACTGCAGGTAATAACGTCCGGCCGCCAAGTCAGCGGCTAACCATTGATGGTTAATGCCGTTATGCACTAAGCCAATCGGCTGTTTGTTCGCGTTCAATAATCGCAGCGTGATATTGACTGGAGACAAACCAAAAGCGTTACTGCTGATCAACGCATGGCCGCCGTCCCAGTCAAAAAAGAAACTGTCGACATCATTCATGGT
This sequence comes from Bacterioplanoides sp. SCSIO 12839, assembly GCF_024397975.1. Lineage (NCBI taxonomy): Bacteria > Pseudomonadati > Pseudomonadota > Gammaproteobacteria > Oceanospirillales > Oceanospirillaceae > Bacterioplanoides > Bacterioplanoides sp. SCSIO 12839. Next base: position 26,274 of record NZ_CP073745.1, on the reverse strand, counting down.
TTCGATCACGCCACTGGCGACAAATCCTTTATGCTCCAGCCGCCCCAGCTGGGTGGCTGAATCCAGATCCGCAGCGTGATCATCCGGCCGATAGCCGCTACTGCTGTCATCAAATGCCTTCACCCGACTGGCGAGATGCTCAACGCCGCCAAAAAAGCTGTCTTTGGCATTACCGCGGAATTTATTCGACCACTTGTTCACAATGCGATCACCGGTGCCCAGATGCCAGCCGCGTAACGGATAAGGGCTGGCGTAATAACCAGAGTTCACCGCACCCTGATCATCCAAACCAATCACATGGCCGAGACCAAAGGTATGCCCACCTTCGTGCCCAACCACGGAGGAATACGGCCCATGCTCTGCCCGCATCTGCGCAATATCCCGTTTACTATGACCATAGCCACCATAGGCCACGCCCAACTTGGCACCGGGGAAAATCACATTCCAGCTATGTGGCCGCTCAAGATCAATTTCGGTCGTCACATCTAAGTCAAACATAGCGAACTGAGCCGCAGTGGTTGCCCACCAGTTATAGATAAACTCCTGCTCCTGGGCGTTATAGGTGCTGGGGTCTCCGTCGAAGTCCACGCCATCATGAAATTCGCCAAGATCAAAATCGCCATCAAAATCGAGATACACCTGTCCTTTAGCGTTGGGCAGGCTGTGTAATAACGGCAAACCACGTTCATCGGTTTTCATATCTTGTGGCAAGCCGTAGTTATAAAACGCAGGTTCATGAGCGGGAGTAATCACCGGCGCCAAAGGCCTGTCTGGCTGCGGGTTAGGGTTAGGGTTAGGGTTAGGGTCAGACGTATCCGCCGTTGAATCTTCTTGTCCAGGCGTGGATATACCACCATCAGCTTCATCAGAGTCAAAAACACTCGAACCAGATCCCCCAGAGCCTCCACCACAAGCGATCAGCAAAAGGGAGGTCATCAGAGTGATGCTAGAGAAATAGGGGGTTTTGTTCATGGCCGATGCTCTTTTATTACTTCGTGACTGCACACTAACTACACAGTGACGACACACTAGCATGTAGCACTCAAGGGCCATTTATATGAAAGGGAAAATTGTGAACAGAGAAACAAAAATATCAGTAAAACAGGCAAAACCGGGCCAATGTTTCGCACAATTGACCCGTATTTAGCTCAAGCTGCTTTTTTACCAAACAGCCGGCTCATCAGTTGGTGTAGGTTCACCACAGTAACAAAACGGAACACCAGGATGGCATGGATAAAACCAATAATGGCTCCCATCCCATAGTCACCGGCGACCATCATATCCCACACCATAGCGGGTAATACCAGGATCGGAAACCAGGCAAAAAATCGATAAAACACACTTTCAAAGCGAGAGATAGCCGGGTTTTTATCATCCACGACCTCTGCCTCGGCCACCTGTGAATCCACTTTTTTAACCGTCTTCTTCTGCTTTTTCGCCATCAATCTGTACCCAAGTTTCTGTCAGCAAGCACCTGCGCTTGTACTGTATTATTTTTGTTCAACCTATAGAGAAACATAGCGCAGAGAGGCATCACACTCGCCTTTAGTCTTAGTGCTTTTTTACGAGAGCGAAAGGTGCATTCATACTGCTAAAAACGCACAATACGGTTCTGTCATTGAGTCTGGATTTCACAGTGCTGCCACTGGTTTATCACCCCAACTACTCCTGCCCATTCCCGGAAGATCACCGCTTTGTGATGTCGAAGTTTGTACGTCTGCACGACTACTGCTTACAGCATGGGTTGATTGGTCAGCACAATTTATTTAGGCCAGATCCCATCAGCCAGCAAGTGATGAGCATCGCTCATGACATGCCTTACCTGCGGATGATCAGTGAGCAGAACGACGATACTGACCCAGACAACAAAAAAGCCTGGCGGCGTATTGGTTTGCCCTGGAGCCAGGGGCTGATTGACCGAACCTTCACCGCCCCCAATGGCACCTTGTTAACCGCTAAACTGGCGCTGCAATATGGCATGGCGAGCCATCTGGCGGGTGGCACTCACCATGCTCATCGCGATTTTGGTTCCGGTTTTTGTTTGTTGAATGATTTAGCGTTTACCGCGTTGTCGTTATTACACAGCGGTGAAGTGCAAAAGATTCTGATCTTTGATCTGGATGTACATCAGGGCGACGGCACAGCCGCGATCTTAAAAGACGAGCCTCGTGCGTTTACCTGTTCGATTCATTGTGAAAAGAATTTCCCATTCCGTAAAAGCGCCAGCGATCTGGATATTGGTCTGGATAAATTTCTCGAAGATAACGCCTACCTGGAAGTGGTTGAGCGCACGCTGAATCAACTGCTTGACCAACAACAGCCCGACATTGTGCTCTACGATGCCGGAGCAGATGTCTGGCAAGGGGATGAGCTAGGGCATTTAAACATCAGTTGGAATGGCGTTCAGCAGCGTGATGAATTGGTGTTAAAAACCTGCTTACAACGTCATATTCCGGTGGCAACCGTGATTGGTGGAGGTTACGACAAAGACCACGCTCGCCTGGCCCAACGTCATGCTGTGGTTGCAGAAACGGCCGCCCATTTGTTTGCTCAGTATTTGGATTAACGGCTGTTTCCAGTACACTGGTACTGTTTTATACAACAATAATATAGGCTCGCCTGTGTCTGACTTTCGCTTCTCTTCGTGGGCTATGTATATCGCCCTGCTTTCTACTATCAGCCTGACCGGCTGTGGTGCATCGACCTCAAACTCTGGCGAGCCATCCAGTGGTAACCCGGATACTCCGTCACAAGATAATTCTGATAACGGAAGCGATACACCTGACACTGGCACTCCAGATAACAACACCCCAGATGACAATAATTCTGACAACCCAGATACAAGTAATCCGGGGGATAACTCTGACAATGATGGTGATTCCAATCCTCCGGTGGCTCCGCCAATTGGGTCTGACTGCCAGTACTCTGTGCCAACACCACCGTCATTAACGGAACACTTTTCTATTTCACTGGACGACAATACCTACCAGCATCTGGACGGCGAAGAGTTAGTGAGTAATAACTCCAATATTTATGGCACCTGGGCAGTTGTTCATCAACAAACGTTTACCAATACTTCAAACAGCCGTCAGTTGCGTCGCAGCCACCAGCAACGCGCCTTGTTTGTTATCCGTGAAGCTGCAGGCAGCACGACTGAAAATCCAGTCGCCGAAATTGCCAGTTGCGCATCAGTGGGTTTCCGAACATTAAACAACCCGACAATCGGTGATGAGTTTTTGCAACCGCTATCACAAAGCAACTATCTGGTATTGACGCTAACGTCGACAACACAAATGAACGGTATCGCTCCCCACACCAATACCCGGGCGATAAAACTGTCTGATAGCCAGCAACCGCTGGCAAGTGTATCCGGTACGATTGATGGCGAATCGGTTGCAGCAGAAGATGTCTGGTGCCTGCAGGTATTTCGCAATACACAATCGCAACAGCAATGTGCTGGCGAAGTAACCCAAAACCTGACAGGCTCAGGCATCAGCCTCCAGGGCGAAAACCTTATGACCACCTTGCAGTCCATTCGTTCTAACGGCAAAGAAACTCTGTTGTTAGACAGCAACCGGCCATCACCGGGTGTGACCTTATTTGATAGCGAATTAACCACTGCCGAGGCCAATACTATAAATGCGACGGTGGCCCGGACGTCGGTGCAGTTAAACAGTAACCTGAACCTGCAAAAGCTGGCTGATGGCAACCCGGTTAATACCTCAGCCTCTCTGGTACTTACGACTCCCTGAGTTGGTAGCTATGTTTATATAACCAGCTCATTAACTTAATTCATCACACCAGTCAGCGACTCCAACATCTGTTGTTTCAGCCAGACCAACGCCGGGTCGCGACTTGCCTTGCGATGCCAATACAGATGAATATCAACCGGCGGTAACTCCAGCGGTAACGGAGCAATACTGATCCCGCCATTGGCTTTCATCTGGCGGGCGTAACTTTGCGGCAGCGTCAGCAATAAATCCGTGTCTTTCACCACCTGCAAGGCGGCGTAATAGTTCTGGCAGCGCAGTGCCACTTTACGGCTTTTGCCACAGCGATTCAGGGCAAAATCTTCTACCCCGGGGCCATCATGACGGCTGGAAACCAGTACATGCGTGGCTGAAATATACGCCTCAAGATCCAGAATCGTGCTCGCCAACGAGTGATCATGACGCATCGCCACGGCTAATAATTCACGCCCTAACGGCTGATGCTCAACCTCTTCCGGCACGGGCAATAACACGTCCGCGGCAAAATCAATTTGCCCACTGCTGAGTTGCTGCATGATGTCACGGCGCGGAACACGCAAACTGCGCAGCTGAATATTCGGCGCTTGTCGTTGCAGGTGCACCATCAGCGGAGGCAGAGCGGTGAATTCCATCACATCCCTTGCTGCCAACGTAAACACACGGTTTGCCTCAGCAGGGTCAAATGCCAGACCTTCTCCCAAGGTGGATTCCAGCTCCTGCAGAGCAATCCTTACCCGCTCAATAATCGCCTTCGCCAGTGGCGTCGGCGACATACCTTTGCCGGCACGTTCGAACAAGGGGTCATCAAAACGTTCGCGTAATCTCGCCAGAGCATGACTGACGGCGGGCTGAGACAAATACAAACGTTCCGCCGCACGCGTCAGGTTGCCTTCACGATAGATGGCATCAAACACAACAAATAAATTCAGATCGACCCGGGATAAATTAATTTCCTGCATTTTGTTTTCATCTCAGTATTCTTTATGCGAATAGGTTAACAAGAATCAGTCGCAATGTCTGAACTATCCCGAACTCCGCCGCTCAAACAAATCCCAACACAGAATAAACAGGCAGAGGTAATCGACATGGAACACCCCATTTTTAAAGTGATGGCAGCTTCAACACTGACACTGGTATTGGCCGCTTGTGGCGGTGGCGGAAGCAGCAGTAATAACAACCTGCAGCCTGGCGACAATACCGAGGGTAACGATGCAGCCAGTGGTGGTGTGCAGTATTCCATGACCTTTGATCAAACCTGGAGCGGCGCGACGTTCCCAACCAACTACCCCAGCAGTGCACATTTTTCACCGCTGGTCGGCGCCACTCATAACAGCCAGGTGGTGATTTGGCGACCACAGGATCAGCCATCCACCGCAGGGCTTGAGATTGTTGCCGAAAGCGGCAGCACTTCAACCTTCACCATGGAACTGGAAGAACACCGCAGCAGCGGTTATGTCGACGAAATTTTCCGCCACGGTGGCCCAGAGGACTCTCCAGGCAGCCAACAAGTGATGTTCACGGCAACCGAACAGTTTCCGCTGGTGTCGGCAGTCAGCATGATTGCCCCCAGCCCGGACTGGTTTGTTGGCGTACGTGATGTGAATCTCTATCCGAATGGTGAGTGGGTTGATCGCCTGGAGTTTGACTTACGCCTGTATGATTCCGGCACCGACCTGGCCGAACAGTTTACGGCCAGCAATAACGATGGCGGTGATCGCATCATCACATTGGTCAGCACCGATGCCATCGATACCGACTTTGCTAATGGTGTCCACCGCAGCAGTGGTGCGTTTGTTGGCCGCATCATTATCGAGCGCCAATAAATCTCGCCACTCAGCCTGATCCGTGGCGATCAGGCTTTGACTCTCCCGGCTTGGCCGGGCAAAGCTTTGACCCCGGGTACTGATCGCACTATATTGACAGCGTCAACATAGTGATTTGCACCATAACAAAAAGGAAGACGATCATGACCCAACTGTCTGAGTTTCAGTGCTTTGATGTTTCTATCGAGCAACGAGTTGCCCATATCCAGTTCAGCCGACCAGATGCACTGAACAGCATGAACCAGGATTTCTGGCTGGAGCTGCCACGCTGTATTGAAAGCATTGAAAGCCAGACGGATGCCCGGGTGATTGTTATTTCATCCAGCGGCAAACACTTCTCCGCGGGCATGGATCTGGCCGTATTTACCAACAGCAAAGCCGTACCCATGTCTGGTGATCCTGGTCGTATGGCTGAAAATCTGCGTCGTGTGGTGCTGCAACTTCAGGATAGCCTCAGCTCATTAGAGAAAGTCCGTCTGCCGGTATTAACCGCCATTCAGGGTGGCTGCATTGGTGGCGCACTTGACCTGGTGTGCGCCTCCGACATGCGTTATTGCACCCAGGATGCCTATTTCACCATTAAGGAAACCGAGATTGGTATGACGGCGGATGTTGGTACCCTGCAACGTATGCCGAAATTAATTCCGGCAGGCATTGTTCGTGAGCTGGCGTATACCGGGCGCAAGTTCCACGCCGACGAAGCTCAGCAACTGGGCTTTGTTAACCGGGTGTTTGATTCGCAACAAGCCATGCTGGACAGCGTCATGACCATTGCTCAGCAGATTGCTGCGAACTCACCGCTGGCTGTCACCGGCTGTAAAGAGATGCTGAATTACAGCCGTGACCATAGCGTCGAAGATAGTCTGAAATACATGGCCACCTGGCAGTCTGGCATGTTCCGCCCCACCGACCTGATGAAAAGTTTCCAGGCCAAAGCAACCAAACAAAGTGCCGAATACGACGACCTGTTTGCGGTAAAAGGCCTGTTTGAAGAATAAATTCTGCGCCACAGCGGCTTGCTGAATTTTCTCGTCTAAGCTGAAAAGAATCCGTTCAGTACGATTCTTTTCAGTACGACTTTTTCAGCAGCAATCGAGGAGCAGCCCGTGGCAGCACAATTCCGACTGGTAACCCGCAGTGATTTTGACGGCCTGGTGTGCGCCGTTTTATTCAAAGAACTGGGCCTGATTGACGATATTCTGTTTGTTCATCCCAAAGACATGCAGGATGGCAAGATCGATATCAACGCCAACGACATTACCACCAACCTGCCTTATGTCGAAGGCTGCCACCTGAGCTTTGACCATCATGCATCGGAGTTGAAGCGCCGCGGTGATAAAGCTCCCGATAATCATATTATTGATGACAAAGCGCCTTCCGCTGCCCGAGTGGTGTACGACTACTATGGCGGTAAAGAGAAATTTCCATCCATCTCCGATGACATGATGGCGGCGGTGGATAAAGCCGATTCAGCGCAGTTCTCGCGCGATGAAATCCTTAATCCAAGCGGCTGGGTATTGCTCAATTTCTTAATGGATTCACGTACTGGATTGGGTCGCTTCCGTGAATTCCGCATCAGTAATTATCAGTTAATGATGCAGCTAATCGACTATTGTCGCGATCACAATATCGATGAAATTCTTGAGCTGCCAGACGTGAAAGAACGGGTGGAGTTATTCTTTGATCATAAAGATAAATTCGAAGACCAACTACGCCGCTGCACCACCGTTCATAACAATCTGGTGGTGCTCGACCTGCGTGATGAAGATCCGATTTACGCCGGTAATCGCTTTATGATTTATGCACTGTTCCCGGAGACCAATATCTCCATCCATGTGTTATGGGGACTGAAACAACAAAACACCGTGTTTGCCATTGGCGGTTCCATTATTAATCGCAGCCATCAGACCCATATTGGTGAGTTATGTCTGGAACACGGCGGTGGTGGCCACCGCAATGCCGGTACCTGTCAGGTTGATAATGATCAGGCCAGTGACGTTTTAGCTCAACTGGTTCAGCGCATTAACAACGACGGCTAAAACACATCCGTTTCGCTTATCAAACTACCAATAAAAAACCGCTTCAAATGAAGCGGTTTTTTATTGCTCACTCAGGTTATCTGCGGCGCAACGCCAGTGACAATAACCCCAGAAGCCAGAAAAGTGCGCCACCACCAGATGACGAGCTACTGCCGCTGGAGGAGCTGTCTCCGGTACCGGAATCTGCATCCTGGCTGTCACTGCCATCATCATTTGGCTGCTCAGCCGAATCATCACTCGGTTGTTCATCTGGACTATCGTCCGAATCATCATTACCAGTATTGTCCGGCTGTTCTTCATCCGGCTCATCCACTGGTTTCGGTTGAACCGCTAAAGCAACGGAGACCGATGCCTGACCTCCAAATTCATCTGTCACAGTGATGGTAATCGTGTAATCACCCACATCCTGGACGGTTCCTGTGATCAAACCGCTGTTGCTGTCCAGATTTACCTGATCCGGTGCACCCTGAATGCCATAAGTCAGGTCATCGCCATTGCCATCACTAAACCAAACACTGACATCCAAATTAATGGCATCCCCATCCGTCAAACTGATATCGGTAGGCGTTAGCACCACCTGCGGTACCTGATTGCCATATTCCACCGCGCCGATATCAATCACGCCGCGATCAATGCGCAGGCTGCCGCGCTGATCGGTATCCGGTTCATTTTCGATATTGGCATCACCGGCGTTGATCAAGGATGAACCAGTTTGTGGCATTCGGGTTGGTGTTTCTCCGCCATTGTCCTGCAATGCAGCTAAACCCGGATCGTCAGAGCTGACGATATTGCCACCATTATCGGATGCATTCTGAGTACCGCTGTAGCTGCCATCCCAGTAGGTAAATTCCACCTGCGCCGAATATTCTGACTCCGCAACCACAATCTTAGCTTTGCCATCCGGGACGGTATTGTTATGAAACACACTATGGCTGATCTCCAGATCCGCCGCGGGAGTATTCATAAAAACAGTATTGCCCTCCTCGCCTCCAACAGCAGTATTATCGGTAATGGTCGAATGACGGATACTCAACTTACCATTTGAACCTTGAAAGCTGGCGACCGAAGAACCGTCATCGGATTCATTTGCCACCAGCGTTGAGTTAATAATGTTGGTGTCTACAGCCCGGTCAACAAATAATACGCCAGCTGAACCATCCGAATGATTATCCATAAAAGTGGAACCGCTGATGTTAAGCGATGAGGATGTTTCTTCGGTGACTACGGCTAATGCGCCGCCCTTAGGTACAGTAGCTTCCGAGGCACTGAACAACGCCTGATTACTGTCAAACGTACTATCTGCAATGTCGATCTGACCTGAAGTCGCATCACCAAAGAAGTACAATGCGCCGCCCAGGCTTTTGGCCTGATTACTCTTAAACGTCGTACGCAGAATTTTCAGTTCTGAAGTTTCATTGGTGCTGATGGCACCACCATGGGCCTCCGCGGCTAAACCGGTGCCATATTCATTTGGTAAAGCAAGCACCTGATTACTGTCAAACAACGAATCACTGATTTCCAGCACAGTCGTACCATCCTTAGCGATAGCACCGCCGTAACTATAGGTTTGGTTATTTTTGAATGTCGTGCCACGGATGCTGGACTTTGTATTGCCATATTCACTGAAAATCCGAATGGCACCACCACGACTGTACTGGTTATCAACCAGCGTTTCGTTACCATCAAAAACCGAGTCAGCAATATCCAGCTCCACATCTGACGTTTCCAATGCACCACCACGAGCAAAGGAACCATTGGCTTGGTTACCCTGAAATTGTGTGTCCTGAACCGTTAACCGGTATTTACCATCAGCCGGCAAAGGGGTAGTGCTGTCACTGTTCTGAACATGGATGGGAGCACGTCGGCTTTTATTACCACTGATGGTGGATTCTTTAATCACGACGTCGCTGTTTCTGGCCTCGATAAGTGCGCGATCGGAAGTGCTATCCAGATCACGAACCGTTACCGACTCGAGCGTCAGATCAGAGTTATTCACAGACATCAGCTCGGCGCTTCTTTGGATGCCGTCGCGACCGGCAAATACCAGACGCCGAACCGTGAGGGATGATGACTCATCAACCTGCAACAGGCTCGCTTCCGTATTATCCGCTTGGACCGTAAAGCTACCAGCTGTTGGCCCCTCAAGTGTGACCGTTTTGCCGCCATCCAGCTGCATGCGGTTATTAACCAGCTCCGTTTTACCCGCCAGTTGTTCACTGACTTTGATCAGATACTCGTTGTCCGGGCAGTGATTCAAACCCACAATAGCTTCTGAAAAAGTCGTCGTCAGAGCCGTATCGTCAGCCTCTAACGCATCAATGTCTATCTGGCACAAGCCAAAGGCCAGCTGTGTGTTCACCAAACCAATACAAAGTGCCAACGGCTTTTTCAACAGACCAGTATGAGGTTGACTGCTCATGAATTCCCCTACCCAAAAGATGGTTATACTTTTTATTCGATGTTCATTACTTTGTCGTAGCCAATGGTATATTGCCAGTGAAAACAGCAATTAAATGAGGAAACAATATGAAAGCGGATAATCGCTTACATTTTGGCGTATCGATTTTAGAGACTTCGCTTCCCTGGTTGCTGGAGAACCACTCACCGCTGCGTGATTGTCTGCTAACGCTGCGCCATCAGAGTGAACAGGGCCTACAACGCTCGAATCAGAGAGGCTGGCACTCGCAAGATGACTTATTTAATTCTGACGACCCGCTGATACAACAATTGAGTCAGCAGGTGTTTGAGGTTGGTACTCAGCTGATTCGCCATGCAGAGAAATTCCCCGCCGACGAAAAAGTTCTGTTGTCATCTATGTGGGCCAACATCAATGACTTTGGTGCCTGGAATGCACCACACGCTCACCTGCCGTGTGAATGGAGCGGTGTGGTTTATATTGATGTGAATGAAAACCCTCAGTCAGCCGGCGGCGGCATTCATGACGGCGACATTTTGTTCTTTGATCCCATCACGGTTGGTGCTCCCTATCGGCCAGCAACCACTGTGAGTTATACTCCGAAGATCGGCTCGATGTATGTTTTTCCCAGTTATCTGATGCACATGGTAGCTCCACATTTTGAAGAAAAACCGCGTATTTCTGTGGCCTTTAATTTCCGGATCGCACGCAATATCGAAGCCATTGCTCGTTAACTGACAGCATCCATTTCACTGCATTTTTAAAAGACCCAACATGACCTCTCTTATTATCCTCGACCGTGACGGTGTGATTAATCAGGACTCCGATGAATACGTGAAGTCCGTTGATGAGTGGATTCCGATTCCTGGCAGTGCCAGCGCCATTGCCCGTTTGTGTCAGGCGGGTTTTCAGGTGGCCGTCGCCACCAATCAGAGTGGTTTGGCACGCGGCTATTTTTCTCAGGCTGACCTGGATGCCATGCATCAGAAAATGACTCAGCTGGTAGAAGCCGAGGGTGGCTCGTTTGCCCATATCGCCTGGTGCCCACACGGCCCAGACGACCAATGTAACTGCCGCAAACCCCTACCCGGGTTAATTCATCAGATAGAACAGGCACTGGACGTTTCAGCCAAAGGCGCCTGGATGGTGGGTGATTCACTGCGGGACCTACAAGCCGGAGCAGCAGCTGGTTGTCAGGTTGCACTGGTCAAAACCGGCAAAGGCGAAAAAACCCAGCCCAAGCTTGAAGCCGATAATCAACTGAACAACAGTCCGGTGCTTGCCGACCTGAGTGCCTTTGTTGATTTTGTTTTGGCATCATAGCCGTTGTTTGATAAGTCCTGCGCGACAAAGGAAATACTGCTAAGAATTTAAGTAAACGAACTGGCTCCACCAAAGTGGTATAAACGAGGTGTTTATCGTTAACCATCACGTCCCGGGCCAGGAGTTTTATGAAAGCTGCCAGCATCGCATCCTCAGAATCGACATCTGCCTCGTTTATCAACGGTATTCGTACCCTGATTTTTTATGGCTGGCTGGCAAGCTTCACCATCATCTGGTGCTTGATCTCTTTTGTCGTTGGTATCTTTCTGCCACTGAAAAAGCGTAACTATTTTGTGCTGGTGTTTTATTGCACGGTTGCTCTGTGGTCTGCTCGTTTTATTTGTGGCGTTAAGTGGCAGGTAAAAGGCCTTGAAAATGTCCCTCGTGATGGCCGAGGTTACGTGTTACTGAGCAAACATCAAAGTACCTGGGAAACGTTTTTTTTACCCACCGCCATTGCCCCTCATGTCCAGGTCGTGAAAAAGGAATTGTTGTATTTACCGTTTTTTGGTTGGGCACTGAACCTGATTCACCCAATATTTATTGATCGTAACCAGAAGACCAATGCGCTGAAGCAAGTTATTCAGCAAGGTGCTGAGCGCCTGAATGACGGTATTCATGTGTTGGTCTTTCCGGAAGGCACACGCATTCCACCCGGTAAACGCAAAGAGTTTTCTAAAGGTGGCGCGATGCTGGCGGGCAAAAACAAAGCGCCAGTGTTAGCCATCGCCCACAACTCCGGCGAGTTCTGGCCCAACGATCATTGGATTAAAAAACCCGGGACCATTCAGGTGGTGATCAGCCCGGCGATTGAGACCGCCGAACTGAGCACTGCCGAAGTGAATCAATGGTCAGAAGAGTGGATCAACGACACAGTCGATCGTATTTCTCAGCACAAGTTTGATGGTGAAGTGGTCAATAACGATAAAAGCGGGAAGCGTTTTTAAATACAACCGTTTTCAACGAATGCTTGGCTTTTGTCAGCTCATATTCAGATAATTGCTGTTAGTATTGCTCAGTATTTTTTATGAGCAATCATCATGTTTTATTCTAATTTATTTCTAACGACGGGCCTGATCGCTCTTTCCCTAGGGATTACCGCTTGTGGTGGCTCGTCATCATCTTCCAATAAAACGCCAGCTCCTGAGATAAAACCGACGCCTGAAGTAACGCCGACACCAGAGGTCACTCCACCCTCGCCTCCTGAACCGGAACCAGCGGAAAAACTAGCGCTGACGCTCAACCATAACACTTATGCAGCCATTCAGTTTGATGGCGCAGACTGGCAGCAGATCACGACAAATAACCCGGTCGAATACCGTGGCACTCCGGCTAAAGCGACGGTATTAAGTATTTGTGGCAATACCATTCTACTGCAGCAACGTTCGCTTGAACGTTGGAAGAACTCGACCTCAATCAACCCCGGATGCCCGGCGCCGGTTGACCCGGCTATTAATCCGGCAGCGCCTCGTCTGGTTACTTTTGAGTCACCGGCTGGCAGTGTAATTATCGATGTTGCCTCCTCACCTTCCGGGCGCTACAACAACCCGAGTGATCATCAGACAACGTTCTACACCAACAGCAATGCGGTGTCTTACAGCGCCGTATTTGAAGCCTCCGGACGTTACTATTATCACCACCAGAAAGACGTCGACATCAGCGACAATAGTACCGTATCTATAACCATCAGCGATGCAACCGAAATTCCATTATTACGCGATGGACTGGACAATGATGAAGCTCCGGGGCATGGCTACTTACCTTATTACATCGAAGATGATGTGAAATTATTACTGACGCCGTTTACCGACGAAGATCGCTATGGCCTGACACCTGCGCTGACTGAGAAGGGTTATTTTGAACACCACTGGAACAAAGAAGGTAACGACCAGGTCCGCACGATTCAGGCCGATCGCTATGACGTTTCCTACCCTGGATTTGTGACTACCAATGACCTCAGCAATAGCGTCACCGTTTCTCAGGATGGTAAAAATCTACAATTAGCGATTCCGCAACAAACTGACGACAACCCGCTGCCAGTGACCCAGCTGGTTGCTCAGGCCAGTTTTGCCGATCATGGCAAAATCCGTTTTGAAATAGATGCGGATAGCTGTGAGCAGGCAAGTTGTTCTATCGCTTTGGAAAGCCCAATGCAATTACCGGGATTCTCAGACAGTGAAGCGTCAGAAGCTGCTAAGTTTTCTGATTTATCAGGCAGCACTTCATTGCGCTGGTATGCCCGTTTAGTCCGCAGCAGCGACACTCAAACGGATACCGTACTTGTCTCGGATAAGTCGCTTTACCCGCGTTTCTGACACTCAGGACTGCCCGGAGCGAAGCAGTGCTTGAGCACGCAGTTGCTCGTGGGCAGCAAAATGTTGCTCAAGCAAACTCTGATAGGCGGCCTGATAATCATCAGCCGCGAGGTTACTCTGCTGCAGTTGCTCAACCGCCAGACGGAATGTGTCTAATCGTTGTTGCCACTGCGCACGCTGTTGATCGAGATGCGCCAAACGCTGAGCAGCGGCTTCTCCAACAACGTCTGCACGTTGCTGAAATTTTTCGTTATCCGATACCGTCGTCTGATCAATCTGTAGCAGTTGTGTTTGCTGCTGATCACGACGTTGCTGCAATTGCATTTCAACCGGCAGTTCCGCCTGCAAGTTAACCAGCGCCTGCTGTTTTCCAGCCTCACTTAATTCGGAATTGAGAATACGTGCTTTTGCCAGGGTGTTGTCATCCAACGTACGATCAAATGCAAAAAATACATCCGCCACTTGTGCACCTAACAAACGATTCTGCAACGCAATTAACGCTTGCTGACGCTCGCTCATAAACTGAATTTGTCGCGTCTTATTCCAGCCAGCTTGTTGCTGGTATTGGTGTTCAAAATCCGACAGAGCGGATTTGTAATCCAGATAGTTATGCAGGATTTCCTGCGCCTGTTGCAACGCTACCCCAGATAACTGCTGTTGCAGGTTGTGTTCAATGTTCTGGCGAATAACCGGCAAAGGCAGCTCACCCAATGCACTCAGGTGATAATCAAACAGATCCTTCAGGGCCGAGGTGACCAGGAGCTCATCACCACGACTCACCAGTCGCACGCCGTGAGACGTACCACTCAGAGAATCCGCAAGGTTAACGTTTGGTGAAATCGCATTGACTGACGCAGGCTTAATGCTGCCCAAACCGGCTGGGCGATCATGTTCCATGGCTACAGGAGTGACAGTAACAGCGGAATTTTCTCCACCGTTACTGCCCAGCCACTCGCCATTCAACAAACCAATCAGTAATAGGCTAGTCAGTAACAAACCTCCGACGATAATCGTCGGGGTTGTTACTGGCAGGGAGTGCTTGTTTGTCTCCATATTGGCGTTACAGACCCGCTTCTTTCAGGCGGTTCGCGTGTGTCCGGTACAAGGTCAGCGGATCCGTGCTGAACAAAGAGTGCAAACCCAGCACCTGGTTGATCAGGTCGCCATGGTTCATTTTGTAATCATCACGAATCACAGTACCAAAGTGGCTGGCACAACTACCGGTAATACCATCACTGCTTTCACCGCCAAAGAGCAGGCCAGCCGTACCAAACAGGTAATCCAGCGGATCTGCGGCATTGGTAAAGGTATCACCGCCACCCCAGGAATACAGACGAATATCATGACCGTTCACCGTTACCGATGCCGGACCTTCGCCACAAGCTTCTGTTGGCAGACCCAACGGGAATTGCGCATTAAAAGCAGCCGCACCAGCCGTTGTGAATTCCGTTGTTAATGAACGGGTGTCACCCGGTGCAACGTCATCTCCGGAGAGCTTATCGATCAAAGTGCCGGCCGCATCACCAATCGTTTCAAACGCCGCGCCCTGCAATGTGTCTTCCGGGAAAACACCATCCAGTACATCGGCAATTGGCGCACCAGTATGTGGCGACCCCATAGTGGTTACTGAAGCAACCAGATCCGGACGAACGCTCATCACGTAACGAGAAGTCAGGCCACCCTGGCTGTGAGCAACCAGATTAAATTTTTCGATCGAAGGATCTGTTGCACGAATATTTTCCAGCTGTTTGATTAGCTGTTCGCCACGATCCACGGAATTGTTAAAAGCATTAATCGCTGCGGTGTAAACCGTCGCACCTTCGGATTCAAGCTTTTCGCTGATCTTGTACCAGTAATCAACACCCGCTATCGAGTCAAAGGCTAAGATGCCCTGCACCAGCATCACTGGGTGTTTCGTTTGGGTATAACCACTGGGTTCCGGTTGGGTCGACATGGCCTGAGCGTTAATAGCCAATAACGAGCCCGCTGTCAGCAGACCAGCCGCCAACAGATTGGAAGAGAGTTTTTTCATTGTGTTTTCCGCTGTTATTTTTATTCGGAAATTGAGTATAGAAAGAGCCGAAAACCTGACAATAGCGCCAAACAAGCCAGTGTGAGTGTTTGGTACTTTGGTACATCGAATAGGTTCATTATGTGCTATCGAAGTACTCCAATCATCAGGCTGGATACGCCAAAAGACTTGCTTCTGGCGTAAAGAAAGACTCCTGCAATCCGTTACAACACCATCGCTGCAACCCAACCAGCCGCTAGCAACGGCAAATTGAAGTGCAGGAAGGTTGGAATCACGGTGTCACGCATGTGATTGTGCTGGCCGTCAGCATTCAAACCTGCGGTTGGCCCCAATGTGGAATCCGACGCCGGAGAACCCGCATCACCCAGCGCACCCGCAGTACCCACTAACGCCACAATCGCCAGCGGGCTGAAGCCCATCTGCAGACACAGAGGCACATAAATCGCGGCAATAATCGGAATAGTTGAGAACGACGAGCCAATGCCCATGGTCAGCAACAAGCCAACGACCAACAGCATCATCGCAGCCAGTGCTTTGTTACCTGCCAGCCAGTCAGAAGCACCGTTCACCAGCTGGTCGATATGGCCAGTAGTTTTTAACACCTCGGAGAAACCCGACGCAGCAATCATGATAAAACCAATCGATGCCATCATTTTCATGCCGTCGACCAGCACGCCGTCGGATTCATTCCAACGAATCACGCCCGTCGCGGAGAATAATAAGAAGCCCGCCATCGCACCCAGCACCATTGAGCCAGTGTACAGCTGCATCACAAACGCCAGCACGATCGCTGCGCCCGCAACCCACAGGGATTTAGCGTTGTAGCCTTGCTCGGTGTGTTCGGTTTTTTCAACCTGACTCATGTCATACACGCGCTTGCCACGGTAGCTGAACAGCGCCGCAATCAGCAGACCCGCCACCATACCCAGTGCTGGAATCGCCATCGCTTTTACGACTGAAATGCCTTCCACATCCAAACCTGCCGTAGCCACTTTGCCCAGCAGAATGTCATTCAGATAAATGCTGCCGAAGCCTACCGGCAGGAACATATACGGCGTTACCAAACCAAACGTCAGTACACAGGCAACCAGGCGGCGATCTAACTGTAAGCGAGTCATCACTAACAACAGCGGTGGAATCAGAATCGGAATAAAGGCGATATGAATTGGAATCAGGTTCTGAGACGAAATCGCCACTAACATCAGCAGGAATAACAAGCCATGACCCAGCCACTGGCTGCTGGCTTCATCACTCTTACCGATTTTCGTCAGGATTTTATCGGCCAATAAATGCGGTAAACCAGACAGCGAAATCGCCACCGCAAAACCACCCAACAAGGCATAACTTAAGGCGATACCCGCTCCACCGCCGATGCCTTTATTAAAGGCCTCTAACGTTGCAGCCGTATCCAAACCACCGATCCAGCCACCGACAAAAGCGGCAACAATCATCGACAACATCACATGCATGCGTGCCAGGCTGAGCACCAGCATCAGCACCACGGCAATAATTACTGCGTTCATTTTTTAACTCCGCAAGGAACAAGGAGTCTGATGTCGAAAGCGTCTCCCTTTGCTAAAACTGACCAACCAGACAAGACGCCCGCACGGTATCACAATGCTGCAGAGAATGCCTGACAGATGTCAGACAGGGCATGGATTAATCGCTGAGTTCTGCGGTTAACGCCGCAAACAAGCCCGCCACCTTCTCCAGCACTGGGTGACCTTCAACCTGGTAGGCTGCGGTGTAATCTTCACTGGTTTGATGCACCAGCTGCGTTTGCCCGGCGTTGTTCACAATGGCTAAACGCAGCGGCAGATCGAGGCTCATGGTGATGTCTTTCTGCATCAGCTTGGTACCTGCCATTGGGTTACCAAAAATCAGTGTCCGGGCTTCTGCCAGTTCCAGCTCCACCTTTTCAGCATTCGCCTGATGGTCGATATCGGCAAAAATGGTAAAGCCTTTTTCGGTGAGAGACTGGCGAACCTGAGAAACGGCTTCAGCAACCGACGGTGAAATATTAACAACCTGCATGGGGCATTCTCCAAAATACATGGGCGTAAAAATAGATGAGGAGTCTGACAACAAAGTGGTTGAGAGATTCAATCTCGGGATGGATCAGAGTGTTGTGAGTCGAATAAAGCTGTTTATCGGCTCACGGACTGAGCCGATTGTGGGGTTTATTCGGCTCATCAGAAAGAATGTAGCCGTTAATGCGGGCGAGTATTACCAGGCTTAGCTTCCAACCATCCAGAAATTCCGGATGGTTGTGAGTTGATCAAGTTAAGTCTGAGGCCATTTCAACCATATTTATGTAGTCTTTTTTCTCTACCCCATACTTCTCTTTACAGCTATGAAATAACATATACACCAACTTTTGGGGATCAGGGTAATCTGAATGTTCATTTACAACCCACTTGCCAGCAACACTAGAGGGATTATCAATGTTTAGTAGCCTCGATAATTCACATAGTGCATCTATTGATATTCCAGAGAAGCAAGGAAACTTAGACTCAGTAGAAATTTGTCTTGGATATTTAGTATCAGCGTACTCTCTAGCAAGCTCGTTCTTTATACTTCCACTTAATCTATTTTTATTCTTGCCCATATTTATGAATAAAGCTTCATAAGCTTTAATCATAACTTTCTTTTGATCTACCCCGAATTGACCGCTTGAGTTGTTATCCATAAATAGTTCATTAAACAACAGTGGCTCGGATATCTTTAAAGCCGAGAGTATTCCCATATAGAACCAGATATATTTTTTTCTTTTACCCTCTGTATTCATCGTTGACCAGAGTCGGTCAAGCCATTGTTTTGTTGTGCGTAAATCAAAACCAAATGCATAACAAATAGTAGAGCAGTTATTTAACAGCTCTACTTCGGTAAATATAAAATTTCCGTCACATGTGAACTGAAATTCTTTTGATATCTTTTCTCCAAATATTTTCTGAGAGTGAATAAATTGTTCCAAAGCAGGTTTTTGAAGTGAAAAGCTTCTATTAAAAAATCTATAAAGATATTTAGATGAATCAAAGTCTTGTCCATAAACTGCTTTAATTGAATGCTGTAACTGACCAGTATCTGTTGCAATGACGAATACGAAACCTTTGATATCAAACACGTGCTTAACGGTTTCTAACAATTCAATTGCATAGGTTGGACGGCAGCGATCTAGCTCGTCAATAAAGACAAACATTGGAAGATCAAGATCATCATTTGAATCAACAACTTCCTTTAGCCAGCCTTGAATAGCGCTTTTAAAAAACTCTAATTCATTCACCTTCTCGGAGTGATCAGCCAGAGCGACTTCAAATACTTTTCCTGCAAAGAGCGAAAAGTCTTCTGCGCCATTGGTATCATTTTCGTCGTACTTTAAATCAGAAATTGTTTGAACTTCGTCATCTCCAAATTTGGTGATATCAATACCAGAAACTTTTTTAGTTATCCCACGCATTAATTCTGGCGCGACTTTTTTACTAAAGCGCCAGCCTTTCTCTGCAAGGTTTTTAGCCTTTTCTGCTCCAGTTTTGGGAGTCTTTGATTTTAGGTAATTAGAGATAGCAGATATTACTGCCAGCAAAGGTTCGTCTGAAAAATCATGCTTCCAGGCATCAATATAAACAGCTGGATGATCCTCTTTGATGGTGTGGTACCAACGCTGCAGGAAATAGGTTTTTCCAGCTCCCCACTCTGCATTGAGATTCATCACATAGTTTTGGTTATCTAACGAAGATAAAAAGTCGGTGAGAAATTCAGCGTATTTACCGCGATCTAGTTTGTCAGAGCCGATGTGAATGTCAGGCAACTCACCTTCAACTGCTTCAGAGAAAGGTTTGCTCCAGTCAAAATCCATTTTCTATTACCTACAGAACTATTAATTAACTAGCCGTAGATTACGGTAAATCTGCCTATGCCGACAAATAAAAAAGGGAGCCATCGGCTCCCTTTTTAAGGCTCAGCTTTCGCTGAAAAATAATCGTTCTGAATTAAAAATCCAAATTCGATACATTCAGCGCGTTGGCTTCAATAAACGCACGACGTGGTTCAACGTCATCCCCCATCAGGGTGGTAAACATTTTATCCGCGCCAATGGCGTCTTCGATGCTCACTTGCAGCATACGGCGCGCTTCCGGATCCATGGTGGTTTCCCACAGCTGTTCCGGGTTCATCTCGCCCAGTCCTTTATAGCGCTGGATGTTGAAGCCTTTTTTCGCTTCATTCAGCAGCCATTGAACCGCATCCCAGAAATCTTCGATTTCGTGGTGATTACGATCGCCTTCACCACGCTGGATGTATGCGCCGTCTTCCAGCAGTTCAGACAGTTCTTCGCTCATGCCAGCCAGTTTCTGGTAGCCAGAGCCAGAGAAGAAGTCCTGATCCAGGATGTATTCTTTCGGAATACCGTGGGTAATCACGTTGATGATGACTTTGTTGTTGCCACGCTCTGCGTCTGCACCGGAAGTCACTTCGAAATGAGAGCCGCTACGGCCAGCGTCCGGCAGGTTGGTAGCCAGCTTGTTCGCCCACTCTTCTACTTTGGCAGCACTGCTCAGATCTTCCACGGTTAAACGTGGCAGCGTCAGCATCTCGTGTAATGCTTCACGTGGAACAAGGTTGCTCATACGAGTCACTGTGTCTTGTGCGTCGCGGTAGTCATCAACCAGCTTGGCAAACGCTTCATCAGAGATCGCAGGTGCGTCTGCATTCGGGTACAGAGCCGCTTTCTCCAGAGCAACGTGGGTCAGGTAACTTTCCAGTGCTGCTTCGTCTTTGATGTACTGTTCCTGCTTACCACGCTTAATTTTGTACAGCGGTGGCTGAGCAATATACACGTGACCACGTTCGATGATTTCTGGCATTTGACGGAAGAAGAAGGTCAACAGCAGCGTACGAATGTGCGCACCGTCGACGTCGGCATCGGTCATGATAATAATGGAGTGGTAACGCAGCTTGTCCGGGTTAAATTCTTCGCGGCCAATGCCACAACCCAGTGCGGTAATCAGAGTGCCGACTTCGGCAGACGATAACATCTTGTCGAAGCGTGCTTTTTCGACGTTCAGGATCTTACCTTTAAGCGGCAGAATCGCCTGGGTACGACGGTCTCGGCCCTGTTTGGCGGAACCGCCGGCCGAGTCACCCTCCACTAGGTACACTTCGGAAAGTGCCGGGTCTTTTTCCTGACAGTCCGCCAGTTTGCCTGGCAGACCTGCGATATCCAGAGCGCCCTTACGACGGGTCATCTCACGCGCTTTACGGGCCGCTTCACGGGCACGGGCAGCGTCGATCATTTTGCCAACCAGCTCTTTGGCTGCTTGTGGATTCTCTTCCAGATATTCCTTAAACAGGCGCCCCATTTCTTGCTCAACCGCTGGCTTCACTTCGGAAGATACCAGCTTGTCTTTGGTCTGGGAGCTGAACTTAGGATCCGGAACTTTCACCGAGATGATCGCGGTTAAGCCTTCACGAGCGTCATCACCTGTGGTGGCAACCTTGTTCTTCTTGTCCAGGCCTTCTGAGGTGATATAACCGTTCAGAGAGCGTGTCAGCGCCGCACGGAAGCCCGCTAAGTGGGTACCGCCATCGCGCTGCGGAATGTTGTTGGTGTAGCAGTGGATGCTTTCCTGGAAGCTGTCGTTCCATTGCATGGCCACCTCTACCGCCATGCCATCTTCGCGTTCTGCGTTGAAGTGGAACACGTCGTTCAGGGCGTTTTTGCCTTCGTTCAGGAATTCCACGAACGACTTCAGGCCACCTTCAAATTCGAAGATATCTTCTTTATCAGCAACACGTTCGTCTTTCAGGTGAATTTTCACACCCGAGTTCAGGAAGGATAACTCGCGCAGACGCTTGGCCAGGTAGTCGTAAGAGAATTCGGTTTTGGTGAAGGTTTCCTTCGATGGCAGGAAAGTCACCATAGTGCCGTTCGTTTCAGACACACCCACTTCTTTCAGCGGGTAATCTGGGTCACCGTGGGTGTATTCCTGCTCGTAGATTTTGCCACCACGACGAATGGTCAGCTTCAGCTTTTCAGACAGAGCGTTCACTACCGACACACCCACACCGTGCAGACCGCCGGAGACTTTGTAGGAGTTATCGTCGAACTTACCGCCCGCGTGTAATACCGTCAGAATCACTTCCGCCGCTGAGCGCCCTTCTTCCGGGTGCATCTCGGTAGGAATACCACGACCGTTATCGGAAACCGATACCGAGTTATCCGGGTGAATCACCACGGTGACTGTGTCGCAGTGTCCGGCTAACGCTTCGTCGATGGAGTTATCCACCACCTCAAACACCATGTGGTGCAGACCTGTACCGTCGTCGGTGTCACCGATATACATACCGGGGCGTTTCCGTACGGCATCCAGTCCTTTCAGGACCTTAATACTCGACGAGTCGTAACTCTGCTCTGACATTGGTGTTCCTCTGTTCTTTTTAGCCTTTCAGAGCCGTGTAAATCTGGCCTGAAATCCGACATAACAAAGCGAATAAGTGTAACAAATTCAGGGGGAATGTGCTTGTTTTAAGAACGCGCGGAGTAATTTGGCGAGGTATTGAAGCATTAAGGTATTAGCTGACGGGGCGCTACAAGTTCATCCCTGAAGGCTAATAAATCACATCCCTGTGATTTACCCCTCTCGCTAACACCTCAATGCTTCTAATATTAAAAACCGCGTAGCTAGAGGGGCCGTAGTTGGAGGGGTGGTATCGACAACTATTTTTCCTCAACCACACCCTGTTCCACGTGGAACATTTTGCTGGCAGAGGGTTGCCAAACGTCGGTGAGCTTGTCTTTGTCGATGCTGGTGATAAAAACCTGGCAGTTCAGATCTTCCAGTAACTTACACAATGCATGACGGTGTTTTTCGTCCAACTCAGACGCCAGATCATCCACAAGATAAATAGTGCGACGCTGACTCTCTTGCTGGAATAAAGCCCCCTGAGCAATCTTCAGAGCGGAAACCACCGTCTTTTGCTGTCCACGGGATAAAATCTCTGCAGCCGGGAGCTTGCCCACCTTAATGCGTAACTCGGCTCTGTGCGGCCCTGATTGGGTGTAACCGATAACCAAATCACGCTCTTGCTGTTTCTCCAGCACGTCTGCCAACGGCGTGTCTTTATCCCAACCTCGGTAATAGGCCAGTTGCACATCAATGGTGTTATCAAGCTGATTGAGAATGCGCTCGAACTCCGGCTTAAAACGTTTGAGGTAGGTTTGACGATGCTGATCAATCACTTCGGCACTTTCGATAAAGCCTGTAGTCCAGGTGGACAGCCATTCCAGCTCTTTTTGCTTCAGTACCGAATTACGCTGTTTCAGCTGCTTACGGAAGGTTTTCCACTGTTCCATAAACTTATGTTCCACGTGGAACACACCCCAATCAATAAACTGGCGGCGTTCTTCGGGAGAGCCGGATAACAGTTTAAAGGTATTCGGGTCGATAATCTGAACCGGCAGCCAGTGCGCGGCTTCTGCCTGAGACGTAAGCACCGAGCCGTTCAACTTTAACAAGGTATCGCCACTTTTTAACCGCAAACTGTCCATGGTGCACAAACCACGTTCTTCATCATCCACTTCGAGAAACATCTCGATGCGATCAGACTCGTGATTCAATACATGCTGGATTTTGGAAGTACGGAAGGATTTCCCAGAGGCCATCAGAGCAATGGCTTCTAATACGCTGGTTTTACCGCAACCGTTGTTGCCGTAGATAAAATTAACGCCCTCGTGGGGCGTTATTTCCAGCGGCTGCAGGTTACGCACACCGCTGATTTTTAATTGCCGAATAGGCATAGAGCTCGAACCCTACAGACGCATTGGCATAACAACGTACATCGCATCGCCACCTTCCGGCTCTTCCAGCAATGCAGAAGAGTTAGCGTCAGACAGCGTCATTTTCACTTGCTGAGTATCCAGCACGCTCATCACGTCTTGCAGGTATGAAACGTTGAAACCCATTTCCAGTGAATCACCGTTGTAATCCACACCAACGGATTCTTCCGCTTCTTCCTGTTCTGGGTTGTTGGCGAACACTTTCAGCAGTTCCGGTTCCAATACCAGACGCACACCACGGTACTTCTCGTTCGACAAAATGGCGGTACGAGCGAATACTGAGCGCAGTTCCTGACGATCCGCCAGCATCACATTGCTGCCGTTCTTCGGAATCACACGGCCATAATCCGGGAACTTACCGTCCACCAGTTTGGAGGTGAAGGTGAAGTTTTCGGTGGTGGCACGCAGGTGGTTGGTGCTCAGCGCTAGAGAAACGCTGGCTTCCGGGTCGGTCAGCAGCTTGGCCATTTCCAGCACGCCTTTACGCGGCAGAATGATTTGCTGCGCTGTATCTGGGCCAGCCATTTCAACGTGGGCCGTCGCTAAGCGGTGACCATCGGTAGAAACTGTACGTAAACCATTGGCGGTTACTTCAAACAACATACCGTTGAGGTAATAACGCACGTCCTGCTGAGCCATGGCAAAGCTGGTGCGGTCGATCACACGACGTAGCTTGTTCTGCTCCAGCACAAAGTGCTGTTCACCGGCGATGTTTTCCACATTCGGGAATTCAGTCGCAGGCAGCGTTGATAAGGTAAAGCGCGAGCGACCGGAGCGTACATTAACACGCTGGTCGTCCTGCTCGATGGTGATTTCTGCACCGTCCGGTAAGGAACGGCAGATATCCATCAGCTTTTTCGCGGGTACAGTAATCTCACCTTCCTGGCCAACCTCGTCAAGCGTGACGCGACCAACCAGTTCAACTTCCAGATCTGTACCCGTTAAAGACAGCTGCTGGCCCTGAACTTCCAACAGCACGTTGGACAGTACCGGCAGCGTCTGGCGTTTTTCCACTACGCCGGCTACCAGTTGCAATGGGCGCAGAAGGGCTTCCCTAGAGATAACGAATTTCATGGTTCTCCACTCAGATCTAGGTTGTCAGTGAACGCAGTAAGTTCTTGTAATCTTCCCGAACGTCTGCAGTCGTTTCCTGTAACTCTTTGATTTTACGGCATGCGTGCAAAACTGTCGTGTGGTCACGACCACCAAACGCAGCGCCGATTTCCGGTAGGCTGTGATTGGTTAATTCTTTGCTCAACGCCATCGCCACCTGTCGTGGACGGGCAATGGAACGCGTGCGGCGCTTAGATAATAAATCAGACAACTTCAGTTTGTAATACTCAGCCACAATTCGCTGAATATTGTCGATACTGACTTGTTTATCCTGCAGAGCCAACAGGTCTTTTAGTGATTCTTTAATAAAAGGAAGAGTAATGTCACTGCCGGTAAAATGCGAGTTCGCAATCACCCGCTTCAGTGCCCCTTCCAGTTCCCGTACGTTAGAACGGATTTTCTGGGCGATAAAGAAAGCAGCATCGTCTGGCAGGTGCACATTACTCTGCTCAGCCTTCTTCATTAAGATAGCAACCCGGGTTTCCAGTTCCGGTGGTTCTACCGCTACGGTTAAACCCCAGCCGAAACGGCTTTTCAGGCGCTCTTCCAGGCCATTAATTTCTTTTGGATAGCGGTCACACGTCAGAATCATCTGCTGACCGCCTTCTAATAAGGCATTAAAGGTGTGGAAAAATTCTTCCTGGGAGCGTTCTTTACCGGCGAAAAACTGGATGTCGTCAATTAACAATGCATCCAGACCGCGGTAGAAACGTTTGAATTCGTTGATAGCGTTCAGCTGTAGCGCTTTCACCATATCCTGCACAAAACGTTCAGAATGCACGTACAACACTTTGGCATTCGGATCTTTGCTTTGCAGATAGTTACCCACTGCGTGCATTAAGTGAGTTTTACCTAAACCCACACCACCGTATATAAACAGTGGGTTGTACGAGCCACCGGCGTTTTCGGCCACCTGGCGCGCAGCGGCATGAGCCAGCTGGTTCGATTTACCTTCAACAAAACTCTGGAAGGTAAAATTGGTATTCAGGAAGCTCTGATGCTGTAAGCCCCCTTCTACCTGCACTTCACGTTTGGGTTTTACTGGCTGACGGGGCGCAGGTGACGGATTGCCACTATTAAAAGGGGCAAAAGTAGGAGCCTGACTCACAACTGCTGGCGGTTCATTAAAGCCACTGTTATCCGCAGCTAATAAATCGCCCTGCTGCGGCGCGTTATCCGCCATTGAAGGTGTTTGAGCCACCTGAGAATAATCGGTTGCTTCAAAACCGGTGTTATTGGTTGGCTGAGCAAACGCAAACTCTTCTTTAGCAGCAACAGGAGCGGGTGCTGGCTTTGGTCGCGGTGGCGGTGGCGGTGGCGGAGCCGTCGGACGAGTGGACTGCACTGCAGGACGTTGAAAAACCGGACGAGCTTCGCCGACAACCACTTCAGCATGAGTAATACGTCCGCCGTTTAATTCAGACAGGATTTCCTGGATGCGCTGCAGGTATTTGTCTTTAACCCAGTCTTTTACAAAGCGGTTCGGCGCACTGAGGCTTAACTGACCATTATCATCAGTACTGGCCACCAAAGGGCGTATCCACGTGTTGTATTGCTGAGCAGGCAGTTCATGTTGTAACTGACCCAGGCAGTCTTGCCATAAACCTGTCACGGCGACCTCAATATTCAA